>CALIAG010000320.1 GCA_938041325.1 uncultured Saprospiraceae bacterium
CCATACTCTTGTATCAGCTCCGCCTCCACAAGATGAAATATTCAATACACCATCTTCTGGTGCATCCCAAGTATACCAAACAGCACCTACTCCTCTTTCTTGGTCCATTCCTCCAAAACATTCGATGTCTGGAACAGTAGTAGTCTCAGCAGTAATAGGAATTGCATTGTAGCAAGCTTGTCCCATTCCTGGAGCTGGAATTGCATCTACAGTAACATCATCAACATAAAATGCATAAGTTGGATCTAATGGGAAGAAATTGATTCCACCTAACTGGAGAATACCAGCATCTTGGTCAAATGTTCCCCAAGATAAAGGCCAGCTGTAGATATAAGTATTTTCATAAAACAAGGTCATCCAATCGTTGTCCAAATCAGCATATATGACTACAGTATTCCATTGTCCTTCAGTCCAAGTACCTGTTTTGATATCAGCTGCACCAGCATCTAAATCATAAGCACCACCTGGAGCAAAAGTCATTTGAGAACCAAAGTTGTCTCCAATTCCACCATTAAGAGCTACGGTTTTTTGAACATTGAAGTAGTATCCGCTTCCTTCTTCAGCAAATAAACTAAATGATATTCTGTAATGTCCTGAAGTACGGTCACCTAAGTTATATACCATATCTTGAGTACCAGTAGCACCATCTACAAGAACTGAGTTTGCTCCACTTAATGCTTGAGCTGTAGAAACTGTAGAAGAAGCACCTCCGGGCCACAATATCCAATTTTCAAAGGCATCAAGAGCTAGATCACCATCTGCAGCACCTTCGTGATCATCAGCAGCTAAGCTAATTGGCTCTGCACAATCTGTAGGAACACAAGCTCCACAAGCTTCGTAACAAACTGCTGCTAAACTTATATTACCCAAAGGTTGGACAAAACGATCGTTGAAACCACCTGTTCCACAATCAACTAGACCATCACCAGATTCCCAGTTACCAGCTCCATTTTGGAATTTGTAAGTAACTGTATCTCCAGCTGTTAAATTTTCCATTGTGTAAGACCATGTACCGTCTCCGTTGTCAGTCATAGCTTCACTCATAAATCCGTTGAAAGAACCAGCAATGAAAACACCATCAGTAGCAACATCAGCAGTGAAAGACATATCAACACTAACAGTTGCACTAACTATTGCTGGAGCTCCTAAAGATAATTCCCAATCGAAACCTTCATTACTATGTACATCATCCCAAGAGATGTAGTAAGTAGTACCTCCGAATACAAATCCGCTCATATCAGATGCAGTAGTATCCATTGGAGCAGCAGCACAATCATCATCACTAAAATAAGCGATTCCAAGACTGTTGCAATCTGCACCAGCCCAAGCTACTGTTCTAGTGTCAACTCCACCACCACAAGAATTTACGTTTACTGTACCATTGACAGCAGGAGTGTAAGCATACCAAAGTGTGCTCAAAGCACCATTCAAATAAGTAACACCTGATCCACCAGTAAGCATTGGAGCAGTATGCATTCCTTCCGTTACAGGAATTGCTGTAGCGCAATTTTCACCAGTAAGAGGACCTTGTACTGTTCCTGTAAGACCATTACCTAACTCCACTCTAATTGCATCACAATCAGCCATGCTGATCATTAATACAGGAATAGTCGCTAAACCTCCATCGTCACCACCCATCCAAATTGGATTGTCAGGGTTATTTGTACAGAGAATAACTGCAATCGCACCTGCATCTTGTGCATTCAATACTTTTTGTGCAAAACCACAAGCACCACGATCTAGCAACGCGATGTTTCCAGAAATATCTGCGCCATTTACTAGCGCTTCACAAGCATCTGTAGTACTTGTTGTACCGCCCATATCGTCACCATCATCTGCAAGTACTATTGAACCTGAGATAGAAGTTGCGGCTGGGCCAAAAGTTGCTGGAGTACCTATATAAGTACCAGCTACTGAACTTGGTGCAGTAATTTCAACGCTTTGTGCATTCAAACTACCGGTAAAGACCAAAGCCAGTAAACAAGTTAAAAAAGAACTAATTTTCAGTGTAAAAACTGTTTTCATAATCATTAGATTTGGTTAATAACTATTTAATAATAAACATTGGAAATAATATAATACGTAAGTCTGAAAGTAAACTTTCAGTTTAAAAGAAATTCTTGGAAATGTTTTATTACAGTGCAGCGCAAGAAAATTAAATGAAAGTCAGTGGTAAATTTTAATAGGTTTGTAATTATTCTATCTCTGTTAACTTTAAAACTTAATCTTCTTCTGTGATTTTCAGTTAGGAAACTGGAATTATGCCCGGATTATATATTGCATAAATCTATTTAAAATCTATAAAAGCATCGGGTTTTTTGCCAAACTGAAATCTAAATTAAATGATACATATCAGAAAGTGAAAAATATTAGGATTTTTTTAAGATATAAAATTTTCAGTATAAGAAAGGCCGATTTCTACCAAACAATATTTGGCAAATCCTCGCTTCTATTCCTTTTTTTCAAGCAATAACTTGAGCAGGATACCATTCGTCCAACCAAAACCATCCTGAACTGGATATTCCCCTCCTCCGGCTAATAAAGTTGTGTCCTGAACGTTATACTTTTCCACCATTTTGCCGGTATTTTTATAGACTTTACGATTCAAAGCGACCCATCGGTCTTTAATTGAATTCGCCAATGCATCTTGCTCATAATTCCGCATGCCTTTAATTGTCATCCATTGGAGCGGCGCCCAGCCGTTTGGAGCATCCCACTGCTGACCTGTTTCATTCAACGTAGAAACGACACCTCCTGGTTTCAAAAACTGCTCACCGATTATTTTTGCACAGGAATTAGCTTGTGCATCAGTTGCCATCTCCATATATAGTGGATAAACTCCTGCTAAGGATAGAATTCCGGTAAAATCTCTTTTTATAAAATCATAATCTTGGAAATAGCCTTGCTTTTTGTCCCAGCAATATTTTTGAAGCGCTGCTTTACGCAAACTGCTTCTTTCTTTCAGTTGATCCGATTCTTTTTCCTTTCCTGCTTGGCCATAAGCTTTTCCCAGCATCACCTCTAAATGGTATAACAATGCGTTCAAATCCACTGGAATAATATCTGTGGTATGGACTGTTGCTAAATAATGGCCATCATGAAACCATCTGCTGCTAAAATCCCAGCCGGACTCACAAGCTGCCCGAATATCGCGGTAAACGTCTGCTTCTGGCCTTTCTATATTTTTCACCAATAAAACATCTTCTTTGTAAGACTCAGGTCTTGCTTCTGGTTTATCATCCCAATATCGATTCAAAATACTGCCATCTTCCAATCTGACTACTCTTGAAATAGCATTTTGCTCTGAAGACAAAGCCTCAGCTCCTTTCATCCAGAAAGCATATTCCTTTTCTAAAAAGGGCAGGTATTTTTTTAGAACATCTGCGCCTTTCTCCTCCTCTAAGACTTTTACAATCAAAGAATAAAAAGGAGGCTGGCTTCTTCCTAAAAAATAAGTCCGGTTTCCATTCGGGATAAATCCATAGTTCTCAATTAAAAAGGAAAAGTTATCCGCCATGTTTTCAATCATCTCCGTTTTTCCTGCTGCTTGTAAGCCAAGAATTGTGAAGTAACTGTCCCAATAATATATTTCTCCAAAACGACCACCGGGTACGATGTACGGATTGGGCAAAGAGAGCAAAGTCCCATTTGAACTCTGATCCGGTTTTCTAGTCAAAACTTCCCAAAGGCTATTGATATGCTCCTCTGCACTTTTGCTGGTATCTGCTACGAAGTTTGTAGCATATTGATGAGGCAATTCGAAATTATCCGTTACAAATGATTTTAGATCAAAGTCGGGAGTGGATTTCGCTACTTTGTATTTTTTCAATATTTCGTCTGTTACAAACTTAGGTGTACAATCGACAAAAGTCTTTGAATCAGGGAAAACTTCTCCCAACTGCACCGCTTCAAATAATTCACCATATCGTTCATCTGGACTTAGGTCTGCTTTGGTTTCAGCTATCGCTTTATTAGAAGCAGTTATTGCAGGATCTTGTTTACAAGAAAAAACAAATAGGACGAATAAGAAAAGTAGTGTTCTAATTGGCATGGTTTACTTTTTTTGATCTTTTGTAAAAATAGGAAAATCAAAAGGAATTGTGTTTTAATACTTATTTGTCTTTCTTTTGATTCAAAGCCATACAAATCATATGGATCAAGTCCAAAAATTAATTTAATTTGGCAAAGTTTAAACGCTGGCTATTTATTTTTTTGATTTATTAAATAACAAACAACCCTATTGCGATGCAAATTAGGTTTTCTTCAACCCTTTCCTATTTTCTTCTACTTGTTTTATCTTTTGTTGCTTGTAAAACAGAACAGCAGGATTTTACAAAGTTAGATTCCTTTTCGCAGAGTCAGCCGATTAAGTGGAACAAAACTTTGACTAAGGTGATGATTGAAGATATTTTCACACCACCCGTTTGCAGCAGAATTTATGCTTATCCTAATATTGCTGCTTATGAAGTTAACGCCGCGTTTGATACAAACTATCCAAGCTATGCAGGAAACTTAAATGAATTGACGGCGATTCCACAACCAAAAGAAGGACTGGATTATTATCCACCTTTAAGCAGTATGATTGCTTTTTCTACTGTTGGAAAAGCATTGGTTTTTGGTCAAGAGAAGATTCAAAAAGCCGAAGATAGCTATTTGAATGAAATCAAGAAGCTCGGTTTGTCAAAAAAGCTTTACGATAATTCAATTAATTATGGAAGGATAGTTGGGCAACATATTATCGAATGGTCGGATAAGGATGGGTATTTGGAAAGAACGGCAAAAGCCCAATTTACTTTATCCAAAGATCCTGGAAAATGGAAGCCAACCCCACCCGACTATCAGCCGGCCATCGAACCGCACTGGAATACTTTAAGAACTTTCGTTTTGGATTCTGCTGATCATTTTATTGCGGAAGCACCGACTGAATATTCAACAAATAAAAACTCAACCTTTTTCAAAGAAGCAGAAGAAGTCTATGCTACTGTGAATAATTTAGATGAAGAAAAAATAAGTATTGCTAAATTTTGGGATTGCAATCCAAACGTTTCGCACACGAAAGGTCATCTTGTTTTTTTTGATCAAAAAATTTCTCCGGGTGGGCATTGGATATCCATAACCGGAATTGCTTTGGAGAAAGAAAACAAATCTTGGCAAGATGCGACAAAAATTTTCTCTTTGAATAGCATAGCGATGGCCGATGCTTTCATCTCTTGTTGGGATGAAAAATATAAATCCACTTTGATCCGACCGGAGAGTTATATAAATCAGCATATTGACAAAGAGTGGAAACCTATCCTACAAACCCCCGCCTTTCCGGAACACACCAGCGGCCACAGTGTCGTATCCAGTACAGCTGCTGTCATCTTAACTGATCTTTTGGGTGAAAATTTCTCGTTTGTTGATTCAACAGAAGTGGTCTTTGGCTTACCCATCAGAAACTTTGAGTCTTTCAACCAAGCCGCAGAAGAAGCTGCGATTAGTAGGTTGTATGGAGGCATTCATTATGTTCCAGCTATTGAAAAAGGGGTTGTCCAGGGCAAAAGAATTGGTGCTTACATAGCGGATAAACTTAAAAAGTATAAATAGGCCGCTGGTTTTCTTACAATGTATTTACATAGAATGAAAAATTAACTCCTTGACAATATTTCACCAGAAATGATTAGGCAAAGAATAATTGTCTTCCTAATTCCAAATCTTCTTTCCTTTTACCTGTATCTATCAGAAGCTTATTCTTAAAACATCATATTCTTAGGAAAAAAGATTATGTTTTTAAGATTTAATATCGTCAGAAATGATTATCTTTAGGTGTAGCATAGGATAGCATAGCTTAGTGTTTTTTTTACGCCAAGCCATTAACTTTCTTCAAAATTCGGACCACTTGAAAACAACGATTTTTGAAAAAATAAAAGAACTCGAAGGAATTTCCCTCATGTCCAAACATGAGCAGTTGGTGAATGGCATTATCAATGCAATCAACGACAAGGTAGTGGTGCAAGGAAGTATTCTTCCCTCGGTCAATGTAATGGTCAAAGAGATTGGATTTGCGAGAAAAACGATTGTCAAAGCTTATAATGATTTAAAAGAAAGAGGCATCGTTGAATCCAAAAACCGACTGGGATATTTCATTACAAATGAAGCTACTGACCAAAAGGTAAAGATTGCTGTTTTGCTTTACGCTTTTCATACTTTTCAAGAAATTTTTTACAATAACTTTAGGGATGCTTGTGGTGAAAATATTCAAATCGATATCTATTTCCACCACAACAATGTAGAGATTTACGAAACGCTATTAAGCAATATTCGTGGTCGATATGGAATGTATGTTGTAGCTCCTATCCATCATTCTCTAAGTAAAAAAATTCTCAGCCAATTTCCTCCTGACAAATTATTATTGGTTGATCGATATGAAGCCGTCGGACCTGAATATTCTTATATCGCTCAAGAGTTTGAACAATCAACTTATAAAGTCCTCAACGTTCTCAAAGAAAGTATTCAACAGTTTGATGAATTCATTCTTTTTTTTCGAGATAATTCTGATTATCCCTTTGGGGCAAAAGTAGCATTTGAAAAATTTATTGAAGACAATGGAATTAAAGGATCCGTTCAACATAAATACGTTGCAGGTGATGTTAAAAAAGGAACGGTATACCTAACAATTGGTGATACCGACTTGTGGAGAATATTAAAAGATGCTCAAGAACAAGGCTTAGAAATAGGTAAGGACATTGGCATACTTTCTAACAATGATTCTCCGGTAAAAGAAATAGTGAATGGAGGTATTACTACTTACTTCTCGGACTTCGAAGACATGGCGCTCAAAGCAGCAAAATACATACAATCCAAAAATGCCATTCAAGAAATTTTACCTATAAAATTGTCCAGAAGAAAATCTTTGTAAGCAAAATATTTTAATAATCAAAAATTCTATTAATTAACTAAAACAACCACTTATTGTGTATGAAATTAAAAAAAAGCAACCCATTTTTCTCGACAAAAAACAGGTTACCAATCTATTAAATAACAAAAAAATGAAATTATGCTAAAAAGTTTGACTTTCCAAGACGGAGAGAAAAATAAGCATAGCCAGACCTATTCTTATTTAGGCCTCACTCTGAGGGCTTTGCTCCCCTTTTTCTTTCTATTTTTTACATTTACAGCTTTTAGTCAAAAGACTGTTACAGGCACAGTCATTGACACTGATGGAGAAACGCTGATAGGAGTTAACATTCTTGTAAAAGGATCTTCTACAGGTACAGTTACCGATATTGACGGAAAATACACCTTGAGTGTATCAGATGACAATCAAGTATTGGTTTACTCTTATACCGGATACAAACCAATCGAAATGGCTGTAGCAGGCAAATCTGTTATCGACATTACAATGAGTAGTGACGCCCAACTTTTAGAAGAGATTGTTGTGGTAGGATATGGAACACAAAGACGAGTAGATTTGACAGGAGCTGTAGGATCAGTAACCGCAAAGGACTTAGGCAAAGTGGCTTCCCTTTCTGCAGATCAAGCGATGCGCGGACGGGTAGCAGGTGTGCAGATGACCAACAGAAGTGGTGATCCAGGTGCTCCCATTAATGTGAGGATTCGTGGGGTAGGTACTACAGGTAGCAACAATCCACTTTGGGTAGTGGACGGTGTACCTATCGTACAGACCAGCAACATTACTGTCAACACTGCCTCTAACACAGAAAGTAATCCCCTTGTAGGTATCAACCCTAGTGACATTGAATCCATTGACGTATTGAAAGATGCATCTGCAGCAGCTATTTATGGAGCCCGAGCTGCAAATGGAGTAATCATTGTAACCACTAAAAGAGGAAAATCAGGTCGTACTTCTATGACTTATGATGGCTATTATGGTATCCAATCCGTTAGAAAAACACACGATGTTTTAGGTGTTGCAGATTACATCAGTTTGCAAAATGAATTAGGCAATGATTTCAGTGCCTTTTCAGGTCAACCTTTTGTAGACTGGCAAGATGCAGTATTTAGCAATGCAGGAATGCAGAGCCACAATCTTACTGCTTCAGGTGGAACAGAAAATGCGAATTTCAGCGTTTCTGGTGGATACTTTAAGCAAGATGGGATCAGTTTAGCAACGGGTTTTGAAAGATATTCTGTGAAAGCAAATGCAGATATCAAAGTGGGAAAGAGAATCCGAATAGGTGAATCTATCAATGTATCTTTCTCTGACCGTTTAGTAGAATCCGAGCCCGGTAGAGCTGCTGGTTTTGCAGCGGCACAAAATTCTCCGTTTACACCGGTATTAACTGGAGGTTTACCAACCGTTTTTGACGCTACCAATTCTGGTGCTGCTGCCAATTCAAATTCTCAAGTTGTTGGATTAAATGATTTGGAGAATAACGAAACTAGAGTTTTATCCAGAAGAATTTTAGGATCGGTATATGGTGAACTGGAAATTGCAGAAGGATTGAAATACAAATTCCAAGGAGGAATTGACTATAATATTGGACAAGGATCTTGGTTGCAAAATATCTACAACTTTGGTGCGACCAATAATACGGGTATTCTTCAGGTGGTTTCCAAACCTACTGAGCTAACCACCAACGTTACCAATACATTGACTTATACAAAGTCCTTTGGAAGCAGTGATTTGACCGTACTTATCGGGCATGAAGAAACCAACTTCGAATTCGATAGACTTAGAGGACAAGGTAGAGGTTTCTTGAATGATCAAGTAACATTGGTCAATACAGCAGCCAGTTCTGCAGTTGGTCAAGAAGCAGATCACTGGGCGCTAAGAGGATACCTTGGACGTATCAACTATGCGTTGAACAATAAGTATTTACTGACTGTAAATGTTAGACAAGATGCAACGTCAAGGTTTTCTAAAGACAACAGAACGGATATCTTTCCTTCCGTTTCCGTTGGATGGAAATTAAGTGAAGAGGATTTCTTAAAAAGCAATGATGCAATTGACGAATTAAAAATTCGAGCGGCTTGGGGACAATCTGGTAACCAGTTTACAGGTAACAATTTCGCCTATGTCAGTACACTTGGTTTGACTTCTCTGTATGTTTTGGGATCGGGTCAATCTATCGTAGCTGCACCAGCGCCTTTCGTATTTGCAAATCCGAATTTGAAGTGGGAAACCAGTACTCAAATTGATATCGGAGTAGATGCGAGGTTATGGGAAGGTAAGCTAGACGTGAGTGTGGATTATTTCCAAAAAACAACAGATGATATTCTTGTTGGATTACCAATCTCCGCTGTTTCAGGATTCCTTTCTCCACCAGATGTAAATTCGGGTTCTGTAAGAAACCGTGGTATTGAATTGTCTGCACTTTACAGAAACAAAGCTGGAGATTTTGACTATACGATCTCTGGTAATTTAACAACCGTTGACAATGAAGTTTTATCGCTTGGCGATAATGCAAATGCTATCATAACGGGTTTCTTTGGTGCACAAACACATAGAACTACCGTTGGATTCCCTATCGGACACTTTTTTGGTTATCAAACAGATGGTATTTACCAAAATCAAGGAGAAGTTGATGCTGCACTTCCAGATCAACAAGGTACTCCTTCACCGGGTGATATCAGATTTGTAGATGTAAATGGTGATGGAGAAGTTACCCCAGATGACAGAACCTTTTTGGGACAATCAAGTCCTGATTTGTTCTATGGCTTTAATTTAGGAGCAGATTACAAAGGTCTTGACTTAAGTATCTTTTTTCAAGGTGTTTCTGGTGTAAGTGTTTTCAACAATACAAGAGCAACTTTAGAAGGTATGAACGGTACCTCCAATCAGTCCTCGACTATTGCCAACAGATGGACAGGTGACGGAACAAGCACTGACATACCAAGAGCTGTATTGGGAGATCCGAATGGCAACAACAGGTTCTCTGACCGTTGGGTTGAAAATGCATCTTACTTAAGGTTACAAAACATCCAGTTGGGCTATACGTTTTCTCCAGCTTCGATTCAGGATGGTACAAACGGATTTATTCAAGGCTTGAGGTTATATGTTTCAGCTACAAACCTTGCGACCTTCACACAGTACTCTGGTTTAGATCCTGAAGTAACGAGAGGTTTTAGTTTCCAAAAAGGAGAAATGCCTTTGGCAACGGGCCAGGATGATGGTTCTACTCCTTCACCACGAATTATTCAAATTGGTGGTAGCATATCATTTTAGATAATTCATTTAAAGACTTAAAAAAATGAAAAATTTAATAAAAATAATTTTAATATCATTCAGCAGCATGTTCCTCTTTACGCAGTGCAACGACTTGGATTTGACTCCATTAGATGCCATTGCAGAAGAAGTTTTTTACAAAACATCTGCTGATTTTACCGGAGCGATTTTATCCTCCTATTCTTCCATTCAAAGTTTTAACGGAACCAGTACTGAAAATCTGGGAGAAAGAGCAGAATGGTGGAAAATCACATTGATGACGACCGACGATTGCGAGTTTGATCCTGCACAAGCATCAAACGCTGCAACAAGTATCAACATGGACAACTTAAATTTCTTATCTACAGATGTTGCGTTTCAGTCCATCTTCACGCATATCTATCAAGGAATTTACAGAGCTAATCTTGTTTTGGATAAGTTGAAAGAGGAAAATGAATTGACTGCTGAAGAAGCAACAACCTTCGAAGCCGAAGCTAGATTCCTTAGAGGATGGTTTCATTTTCAATCTTACAAACTTTGGGGTGGACAAGGTCCTTTGGTCCTTGAGGTAAGAAGAGACCTCAACGAAATCTCTGTTCCCAACTCTACTGCTGCTGCTACAGTATCAGCTATCTTGGAAGATTTTGCCTTTGCTGCGGCCAACCTTCCTGAAACATGGGACGATGCCAATCTCGGAAGAGCAAACGCATGGGCTGCTAAATCTTACGCAGGTAAAGTAAACCTTTACGCTAAAGATTTTGGAGCTGCAGTTACACAATTCAAAGACGTTTACGACAACGGTCCCTTCGCACTGATGTCAAACTATGAAGATGTTTTCTCTTTTGATTTTGAAAACAACAGTGAATCCATTTTTGAGCTACAGTACGGTTCAAACTCAGATGACAACGGCTGGGTACTAGATGACAACCATACGGAAAACTTCAAAGCATCTCAAGGAATCATGCGCGCATGGTGGCAAGATGCTGGGAATGGTGCTCCGGGTGGTGGGCTAGGAATTTATGTTCCTACTACTAGTTTAATCGAAGCATTCGAAGCAGATGATCCACGTCGTTTTACCAACATTTATGCAGAAGGGGAAACCTACTATGCTGTTGGTGTAGCGGCACCGTATGATCCAGCATGGTCTCCGACTGGAGCAACCATGAGAAAGTACCGTGGTGAAAATGTTTCTAAAATGAATCCTGTCAACTTTGCTATTGACTACAATAATGAAAGATACTTCCGTTATGCGGATGCGATCTTAATGTATGCAGAAGCATTGATTGAATCAGGAGGAGATTTGGGCTTAGCTACAGATCTTATCAATGAAGTAAGAGGAAGATCATTTCCAGGAGGTGCAGCAATTCCATCAGGATTATCTTCTGGTGACTTATTAGCTGCACTTAAACAAGAACGTCGTGTTGAGTTCCCGTTTGAAGGTCACAGACTTTTTGATTTAGTCAGATGGGGCGATGCTCAATCTGTTTTCGCTGAAGAAGGCAAAACATTTAGCATGTTTGGAAACGGAGCAATTTTTCCTTTGCCTCAAACTGAGATTGATCGCAGTGGTGGTGTACTTAGTCAAGTACAATAACTAGTTTTTATAGATAAATTGTAGTGATTTATCCAAATTAAAAAATCGTCGGCAAAACAAATTTGTTTTGCCGGCTTTTTTCCTTCTCTTATTTTATGGGAATATGCGAATCAGATTTTTATTAAGCTTGGTTGTTATTTTGTTTTTTGGTTCTTGTGAACTAAAAAGACAAGACACCTTGTTTCGCCTATTGCCAGCTGATCATACAGGAATCGATTTTTCTAATGAACTCTCCAATGTAGATTCCTTACTCGCACTTAGTTTCGAATATTTATACAACGGTTCTGGTGTTGCAATTGCAGATATCAATAATGATGGATTACAAGATGTCTTTTTCACCGGCAACAAAGTCAGTAGCAAGCTCTACCTCAACAAAGGTGGAATGCAATTCGAAGACATCACACCATCCGCACAATTAAATACAAAAGGCAAATGGGCCAGTGGAATTTCTACTGTCGATATCAATGAAGATGGTTGGATGGATTTTTATATTTGCATTGGTGGAATGGTAAAAGATTCTGCTGCTCGCTCCAACTTACTTTTCATCAATCAAAAAAACAATACCTTTAAAGAAGAAGCCGCGAGATTTGGTCTCAACGATCAAGGATACAGCAATCAAGCGACTTGGCTGGACTATGACAAGGATGGTGATTTAGATGTCTATGTGTTAACTACTGCCTTAGACCCATACAATTGGAAAGAATACAAGCCGCGTCGCTTAAATGCTGAAGCTCCCAGTACGGATAAGTTGTACCGCAATAATGGCGATCAAACTTTTACCGATGTATCTAAAGAAGCAGGCATCACTATTGAAGGCTATGGCTTAGGAATCGGCGTTTGTGACATCAATCAAGATGGTTGGGCAGACCTTTATATTGCCAATGATTTTTTAAGCAATGATGTTTTTTATGTAAACAATCAAGACGGCACCTACACCGACCGTATGGAGGATTATATTGAACATTCCAGTAGAAACGGAATGGGCACTGACTTACAGGATTTCAATAATGATGGATGGACAGATATTGTGGTTTTGGATATGCTTCCTCCAAGTAACCTTCGACAAAAAACCATGTTTGGTTCTGCCAATTATGACAAATTCAAACTCGGGCAAGAACGTGGTTATCAAAAACAATATGCAAGAAATACTTTGCAACTCAATAATGGCATTGGAAAATTTAGTGAAATAGGACAACTCGCTGGAGTTAGTAAAACCGATTGGAGTTGGAGTGCCTTATTCGCAGATTTCGACAATGATGGTTGGCAAGACCTCGTCATCACCAATGGTTACCGCAAGGATATCACTAATATGGACTTTGCTACTTATAGTCGACAAATCGCCTCCTCTCCTTTTGGCACCGAAGAAACAAAGCGTGTTCAAATGATGGAGAAGTTAGAATCTTTAACAGAAATAAAATTGCCCAATTATCTTTATAAGAATACGGGTAAATTAAAATTTGAAGACAAATCAAAAGACTGGGGTTTCGACCTCGCTTCTTATTCAAACGGTATGGCATATGCTGACCTAGACAACGATGGAGATTTGGATTTAGTCATCAACAATATCGATCAAGCTGCTTTTGTTTATGAAAATACCTTAAGCGAAAAAGCAGGTCAAAACAATTATTTACGAATTAAGTTAAAAGGAACAAAAGAAAACCCATTCGGCTTAGGTGCTAAAATCTACATCAAACAAGATGGCTTAAACCAATCAAGATATGTATCACCCGTCAGAGGCTATTTATCTTCTGTTGAGAATGATATTCATTTTGGATTAGGTACTTCGAATACTATTGAAACTTTAGAGATAATATGGCCAGATGGTAGGACTGAATCTTTATCAAATATTTCTGCAAACCAAGTCATTACATTTGAACATACAAATGCTTCTGGAGCGGTGGCCCAATTGGACAAGGCATCTAATCTTTTATTTACTGCTTTGGACTCTATTCATTTCCCCATCCATTTGCATCAGGAAGATGACTTTGTAGATTTTAAGATTCAGCCTACCCTTCCCCAAAAACATTCGCAAAATGGTCCGGGATTAGCAGTAGGAGATGTGAACGCTGACGGGCTTGAAGATTTTTTTGTTGGAGGGTCAAGAAATTATTCTGGGACTCTTTTCCTTCAATCAAAAAACGGTAGTTTTATTCCTGGCAAAAAAACATTTGATTCTAAGTTTGAAGATATGGGTTGTCTCTTTTTTGATGCAGACGGTGACAAAGATCTTGACTTGTATGTCGTTAGTGGAGGATCTAGCTTTCAAAAAAATCTTCCTTTGTATCAAGATCGATTATACTTGAATGATGGACTTGGAAATTTTGAATTAAGCAGTTCTGCCCTTCCTCCTATAACCGCAAGTGGAGCTTCAGTGGCTGCTTGCGACTTTGACAAAGACGGCGACTTAGATCTTTTTATAACAGGAAGAGTGAAGGCCGGTGAGTTTCCAAAACCTGCAAAAAACTATTTACTTCAAAACAACAGTTCTTCTAATAATGTAAAGTTTACAGATATCACTCCGGACCAATTATCAGAAATCGGAATGGTGACATCGGTACTTTGGACAGACTTTGACAACGACAATTGGACAGACCTTATGCTGGTCGGTGAGTTTATGCCAATAACTTTGGTAAAAAACAATGAAGGTGCTTTTGAAAATAATAAGCCACAGACCATAGCAAACTCTGGCGGATGGTGGAACAGTTTAGCTGCAGCCGACTTTGACAAAGATGGCGACATCGATTACATTGCAGGAAACCTAGGCACAAATGCCTTTTACAATGCAAGTCCTGAAGAACCCGTTTGCATTTATGGAAAAGATTTTGACAAGAACGGACGCATTGACCCTGTGATGTGTCATTACGTCGATGGTAAAAATTATATTACACACTCCCGAGACATGCTAATCGAACAAATAAACAGCATGAAAGGCCGTTTTAAAACTTATACTGAATTTGGACAAAGCACTTTTGAGAAATCTTTTACAAAAGAAGAATTAGCAGATGCTTATGTCGTAAAAAGTGAGACTTTCAAAACAAGTTATATTGAAAATATTGGTGGAGGCAAATTTAAGTTGACACCACTTCCTTATGAAGCTCAGGTCGCTCCGGTTTTTGGAATTCAGTCTGGAGACTTTGATGATGATGGAAATGAAGATGTTTTAATGGTCGGTAATTCTTTTGCCAGCAACATCACCATTGGCGACTACGATGCAAGCAAAGGAATTTTATTAAAAGGAGATGGAACAGGAAGTTTTTCAGCATCCCCAAATAAAGACCATGGTTTTTATCTTGAACGAGATGCCAAAGCTTTGAGCAAAATCAAAACAGCTGAAAACAAATATACTTTCATCGCCTCTAGAAATAATGATTATTTAAAAGCTTTTAACTGGAATAGTACTCAAACTATTATTCCATTGAACATAGATGATGCATACGCTTTACTTATTGATAAAAATGGAAAATCTTTTAAGAGAGAATTCCATTGGGGATCAACTTATTTATCCCAATCATCCAGAAGCACATCAGTTGGAAAAAATGTTCAATCTATTGTGATTGTCAACAACAGAGGAGAAGAAAGAAAAATAAAATAAGAAGGATAAATTTTCTTCTTATAAAAAATATGTTTTACACGAATCGCATTCAATGGCTATTCCTTCTGGGAATATTGATAGGTACATCTTGTACCTTGCCCAATAATGGAAGTACACACTTTCAGTTATTGACTGCTAGTCGTACGGGTATCCATTTCGAAAATTCCATTATTGAAAACGATACTTTCCACATGTATAATTTCATGAATATTTATACTGGAGGTGGTGTAGCAATTGGTGACATCAACAATGATGGAATGGAAGACCTATTTTTTAGTGGCAATAACGTTCCTTCTGCATTATACCTCAATAAAGGAAATTTAAAATTTGAAGAGATCAGCCTTCAAGCAGGGATACAAACGGATCGGTGGTGCGCGGGAGCAGCAATGGTTGACATCAATCAAGATGGATATTTAGATATCTATATTGCTGTCACCGGAAATAATTCAAAAAAAGAAAACCTTTTATACATAAATCAAGGTGACGCTACCTTTAAAGAACAGGCAAAAGCTTATGGCTTAGCTGACTCCAGACAATGCATGCATTCCAGTTTTTTTGATTACGACAAGGACGGAGATTTAGATCTTTATGTGATTGTCAATCCGGTCAACTATGAACTTTCCGAAGTCAACCGAATCAAAGAACGTTCATTAAATGGAGAAAATGAAAGTACAGATGTTTTATATCGAAACAATGGGGACAACACATTCACCGATGTCTCTGCGCAAGCTGGTATACTCGTGGAAGGCTACAGTTTGGGGTTATCCACTTGTGATATTAACGGGGACAACTGGCCAGACATCTATGTCTCTAATGACTTTTTAACCAATGACATTTTATACATCAACAATGGCAACGGAACTTTTAGCAATAAGGCTTCCACTTCTCTGAAGCACACCAGTTTTGCTGGCATGGGAAATGATGTCAGTGATTTCAATAACGATGGCCTTCCAGACATTGTAGTGGCGGACATGCTTCCGGAAGACAACAAACGCCGAAAGCTAATTATCCCGTCTTCTAGTTATGACAAATACCAATTGACTCAGACCATGGGTTACGAACCGCAGTACACCCGCAATACTTTGCAATTAAACAATGGAGATGGCACCTTTAGTGAAGTTGGTCAGTTGGCAGGTATCGATCAAACGGATTGGAGTTGGAGCAGTTTATTTGCGGATTACGACAATGACGGTGATAAAGACCTAATGATAACGAATGGGTTTTTAAGAGATGTTGGAAATTTGGATTACATCAGTTATCAACAGAGTAACAAGTCTCCTTTCGGCAAAAAAACTTTACAAAAGAAAAAAAGATTGGAGGCCATTCAAGCGCTCGGTGCAGCAAAAATTCCAAACTATATTTTTGAGAACAAAGGCAATATGCAATTTAAAAAACGAAGTG
>CALIAG010000321.1 GCA_938041325.1 uncultured Saprospiraceae bacterium
GAGAAAGTTTAGAAAATGAATTGAACTACAATTTTGAATGGAAAGATTATTTTATTAGATCATTTAATATGCCGAAATCAAAGCTATTAGAAATGGAATTAGAAAAAGTTAAACCCGGAAAGCTAGATGCAGATTTAATTGTCTTATATAATCACTGTGTTACACTTGAGGAAAGTGGTCACAGACATGTTTATTTGTTTGAATATTAAAGCAACCTACAACAAAAGGTAAGCGGCCATGTTCGCAATTTAAGCTTACACGCAACCTGACCCGCTACTCTCACGTCGCCTACCTAAACCGTTATACACTATGCGGAAATAGAAAAAAAGATCATTTATTTATCGTTATATTAAAAGTACAACCGCAAATTGATTGTATTAGTAAAATAATTAGTCCTAGTATATAATTAAGGAGTGCCAAATTATAATATAGGACCTAGAATTGGGCGAAATACATTATTATTGCTCGGTATAAATAGATTATCTAATAACATTTTATAACTATGCATTCTTCAAAATATATTTTGTACACACTTTTGCTCATTATAGGTTCAACAACCATAATTGAAGGACAAAAAATAGAAATATCAGATTATAATATTGATCAAATTGATTCAATATTCCTTATAAAGGAAGGGGTTAGAAAAGCTGGCATTGCATCAATCATACATTTGAATGATAAACCGATTTATCAAAAGACATTTGGTTATTCAAATTTGGAACATAAAGTACCATTAAACTCCAAGACTAAGCTTCAAGTAGGAGCTTTTGGAAAATATGTTATCGGATTTGCAACATTTTTAGCTGAGGACCAAGGACATTTTTCTCTTGAAGATAACATAACCAAGTACTTTGATAATTTAAATATTGGAAAGGAGATAAAAATTAAACATTTATTGGGTCATACAAGTGGATTTCATGATGTTAGTTATCTAAAGTCACTTGCTTCAATGGATGATTCGAATATCTTAACCTTTGATCAATTGCTTGGGATTTTGAGTAAACAAACTCGACTCGATAATAAACCTGGAACGAAATATAGATACCGTGATATAAACCTTATTCTACTAGCAGAAATTATATCAAGAGCCACTGAAGTTCCATTTGCAGAGTTCGCACAATTAAACATATTCTCGCCTTTAAAAATGGACAACTCTGGTTTTCTTTCTCAACCCAAATTAATGATTAAGGATGCAGCATCGAGCTACATTGTTGAAGATGATATGTTTAAAAAGGTTTTAGAGGGGAATTCATTTATTTCTCCTACCAATTTTATTTCAAGTTCGAATGATTTGGAAAAGTTGATTCGCAATATGTTTACTAAATCTATAGGAACAAAGGATATCTATAAAAGAATGGATCAAATTGTAACATTAAATAATGGTGAAGAAGTTATGAGTGATGTAATTAGTCCCATGTATGGTCAACTATTGACATACAATTACGGAAAAATACCAGTTATATATCAATATAGTAGTGCATCTGGATTTTGTAGTACATTCTATTATTTCCCTGAAGCAAATTTTAGCTCCTTGGTTGTCACTAATACTAGTGAAAGTTACAACGGCAGTTATTGCTGGAAGACAGGAGAAACGATTTTATCGGATTACTTTTCAACAAATCCTTCCAATTTTTCATTGCAGATTGACAATACTGAACCGTACATTAATTCTATCGAAAAATATACTGGAGATTATTGGAACGAAGATAAAGCTCGTTTAAGAAAAATAATAGTTAAGAATGATACTTTGAGATCAGGAAGACGTAATCTAATTCGGATTGGAGAGAATAAATTTCAAATGGAAACCGCATATAGTGTGATTTTTGATTTTGAAATTAAAGAAAATGAAAAATTGCTTTCCATTACTTCAAATGATTCCGCATATCCTGATAATTTCTTAAAAGCATTTCCCAATAAGTCTTCTGCAAACTTGAAAGATTATAACGGTTCATACTATAGTGATCAACTTGATGTGGAACTTGAAGTAAAAATAATTGACGATCAATTAAATCTAATACACCCTTTGCAAGGAGAAATCCCTTTACATCACCTTAATAAAGACATGTTTACAAGTAACGTGCGTAAATTTGATGGAATACATTTCTTTAGAAATCAAAATAAGGAGATAACCAAGCTTGAAATAAGTAATACTTATGCTAAACATATCATATTTTCAAAGTCTTTATTTTAGATTTTTTTGTGAATCCAAGAAATAATAAAGTTAAGCACAGTGTATAACAATAAGTGATGATGTCATATCTGTTTCGCTGCGCTCACAGAGACGACACAAACTATAATCGTTAGCCTCACTAGAAAAAACCCTCTAACGTAAATAATGCAGAAAAACGAAAAATTAGCTTTGAATTTGGATGTTTACATTATGTGGAATTGTAAATTTGAATTGACATCCTTTTCCTAATTCTGATTTTACCCAAATTTTACCACCATGTCTTTCTACAATCATCTTTGACAAAGCCAGACCTATTCCTGATCCTGAAATACTTGGGTTTGAATTTAATCTTGCAAACATCTCGAAGATATTTCCTTGCTCTTCTCTGTCTATCCCAATGCCATTATCCGCCACTGTAAAGAGAAAGGTATTGTCAGTTCGATCACAAGAAATTTTGACTACGCAAGTTTTATCATTTGATTTAAACTTAATTGCATTGCTTATTAAATTTTGAAATACTGAATTTAATAAGCGTTTATCACAAATTAATCCATCAGGCATATCTTCGAAATCGATTGAGCAATCTTCATCTTCAATTAATGCTCTTAGATCAGATTTTACATCAGCTAATAATTCATTAGCATCCACTTTTACCAAATTCAATTCTTGCATATTCAAATGTGAAAAATCCAAAATTTTCTCAACTAGTTCGAACAACCGCAAACTTGAATTGGTGATAAAATCTAAATACTCTGCTTCAGTTGTTGTCAGCTTTGCAACAGCAGACCTTGACAACAATTGAGAGAAACGATGAATTGTAATTACGGGAGATTTTAGATCATGAGAAACCAAATGTGCATAACGTTCCAGCATTTGATTACTCATTTTTAGATTATCAATAAATTGTTTCTTTTCTGTAGTATTATATATATTACCTACTATATACCGATTTCCCAATTCATCTGTGGTACGATTTTTTGCTGTATTCAACGTCAAGGTAACTCCATCAGGGCCTAATAACTTTTCTTCATTGAAATTCGCATCGCCAGTATTAAGCACTGCTTCATCAATAGCTTTAAAAATATCTGCTTTGGCAGCAGGAAAAAAATCATAATCATCCTTACCCAGGACATCATGCTCTTCAATGCCTGTCATTTGTGTGAATGCATCGTTAACTAAAACGAACCTGAGGTTAGCGTCTTTAACAAAGATTGGGTTGGAGCTACTTTTTATAATATTCTCCAAGAACTGCTTAGAATGTTTTGACATATGTTGTTCAAATTTAATATAATATAGTTATTATATATTGATATCCCTGCAAATTGTTAACTAAAAAGAACCTTAGATTGGACTTTAATGTCCGGATAAAAGTAGATAACTTTTGTATTAGCAACATTCAGTTTTTCGCCTCAGTATATATTATTGGATTTATCAAATTCATTTATAACTTAGTGATACGAAGTGAGATGGTGAGAAATCTCCGTTTGGGAAAAAGTACTGAAGCCAACAAAAAGTAAATGTCAACGCAGCAATAGATCCGAATCCTATTCAAGCTTTTGATCAAACAGGAAATTTAATGTTACATTCAGCTTTATTTAGGCTGCATTGACATGTACTTCACCGTTTTACTACTTAAGAAACTTCCTTAGTTTTTCAAGAAAAGAAAATCAAGTTAGTCTTAGAAGTATTGAGTGGAAAAGATTAGATTTAAACTAAGTGAAGCAAATAACGTACGTGGGAAAAGAATATCAATAACAAGACATATATTGTATTGCCATAGCGACAGTTTTGCTAACACGCTATACAAACGCGCAGTCGCTTCGTCATATGAAAAAAACGTTCTGCCCAATTAGATTTGAAAATGAATTAATAGTATGAAAATCATCCAAATAACTTATGAAATCACCCTAGATATTGATACTGAGTTTTTATATAAAAAGTCTAATGGGGAAATGGATAGTTTAACTCAAGACGAAATCGAAGAGATTGAAGAACAGAATAGCTTTTTTACTGAACTTATGAATAGATTTGAATCTAGTGTTAAAAAGGAAAAAATTATTTACACCATTGGACCAAAAACGATTCGATGTGATAGAATTTTTCAAAAGCCTGAATTTAACGTTAAGACTAGATTTGAAATAATTGATAATGTAGACAGAATCTCTAAAACCTATGTAGAGAAACAAAATGGTGAAATAAATATTTATGAGATAAATCTAGATAGATCAAATTATGCCAAAGCTGAATTTGAGTATGCTATTAAAGAATATGAAAATGATACAAAAGTAATCCAAGGCTACTTATGTCATAAATTGATTGTAGATGAAATAATAAAGTTTAAAAAGGACGGTCGAATCGAAAATAATAGATTCGAATGTTACGTAACGAATGAAATAAATTTTCCTCTAGATTTATTAGGTTTAAGTAAAAGAGTAACTGAAAAGTGTCCATTAGAATTAAAATATTTTAAATTAGATAGAGGTAGTTCAACACAATTATTTAAAGCTACCTCGATTGAAAATATTGTGGAAGAAGATTATTTGAAATTACCTGATCGATTTAAAAAAGAAAACTAGGGCTTAACAAAAAGTATATGCTAGTGCGGCAGTAAAAGCCATCGTCAATTTCTGACCCGCCGCCATCCCATCACATACTCAAACCGTTCTACCTCATTAAAAAAAAGAAAAAGTGAAGCTATTACTCATCCTAATTGGAATACTAATAATCGGTTGTAAGCTAAGCGATAATCAATCGACAAATAAAAATCCGAAGGAAATTGCTCTAAAAGACAAGAAGGCAATTAAAAAAGAACTACAAAATGGAGATTTAATTTTCCATACATCGCAATCAAATCAAAGTAAAGCTATTCAAATAGCTACAAATTCGAAATATTCTCATATGGGAATAATTTACAAAGAAGGTAAGAATTATTTCGTCTATGAAGCTATTCAACCTGTACAAATTACAAAATTGGAAGATTGGATAAATCGAGGAGAAAATGAAAAATATGTAATAAAGCGTTTAAAAGATAGAGATGATTTTTTGACTGAAGAGGGAATTCAAAAAATGAAAACGATTGGAAAAAAATATTTGGGAAAAGATTACGACTTACGTTTTGAATGGTCAGATGATAAAATCTATTGCTCAGAATTAGCTTGGAAAATTTACAAAGAGGCATTTGATATTGAAATCGGAAAATTGGAAAGATTTGGAGATTTTGATTTATCGAATAGAACGGTTCAAAATAAGGTGAGAGAAAGATATGGTAAAGAAATTCCAAAAGATGAATTAGTGATTACACCAGACAGAATGTTTAAATCGAAAAAATTGATAACAATTATAGAAGAATAAAAACGAGGCAAAACAATGAACACATATGCATGACGGTTAAGCACAAGTAAAAATAAAAAAGGAAGAGATTGAATTTTTAGATAATTACAGTGATGCTTTAGCACCATAACAATGAAAACACAAAAACAGCCCAATAATAAAAAGAAGAAAAGAAAATTTAATGCTATTTTACAGTCAGAAATATCATTTTTGAACAGGCGCTTAAGGTAAAAAAGCATCAAAATCTAAATGGCCTGCTTCAATATCACAAAAACTTAAAAAAATAACAGTATGAAATATTTTAAAACCCTTGCACTACTATTATTCCTTTCAGCCCTCTCTTTCTTCGCCTGTAATGACAATTCTGATGCCGTTAAACAAAAAGCAAGAGAATCATTGCCAGTAACAAATTCACCTGCTCTACCAACTGCTTCAACTCCAAATCCGGCTACTGCTGAACCTGTTCAAAATGCGGCGGGTGTCTGGCATTATACCTGTAGTAAAGGTTGTCCTAAAGGTGGTGACAAAGGTCAAAATTGTGCCACTTGTGGCGGTCCATTGGCTCATAATCAGGCGTATCATGCGAATAGTACGCCGCCGGCTACTAATCCGATAAATAATTCAACAAATCCTTCCGCTACAACTCCTACTCTTACTCCCCCAACTCCTGCAGCAGAACCTGTTCAAAATGCAGCCGGTGTCTGGCATTATACCTGTAGCAAAGGTTGTCCTAAAGGCGGTGACAAAGGTCAAAGTTGTGCCACTTGTGGTGGTCCATTGGCTCATAACACCGCTTATCACAATTAAAAAGCAAAGGTGTCGTGATGTAATAATTTACAAGGTATGTCCAAACATTTCAGTGCTTGGACATACCTAAACTTATTATAATTGGTACAGGATTTCCCTTAACTTGTTATAAAAAATAATCACCGCTACATATAGCTCGTGTGCCAGTAAAGACCTGCTGCCACACCATCATATGGGGCAGACGTTGATACCAATTAGCCCCTTAAAATCCAGTTAAAATTTTGAAACCAAATACATTATATACAAAGAGTGGACGGCTCAATATTGCCTATCAAGTTTTTGGTACAGGTGAGGTGGATTTGGTCTATATTCCTGGATGGATTTCCAATATTGATTTTATGTGGAATTGTCCAGAGTTGGTTTCTTTTTTGGAAACTTTGAGTAAAGTTGCTAGGATCATCCTTTTTGACAAACGAGGTACAGGCTTATCCGATAGAGTATTTGAACTATCTTCCCTAGAAGAACGGATGGATGATATTCGGGCAGTAATGGATGCGGTAGATTCGAAGAAAGCAATTCTTTTTGGTCATTCAGAAGGGGGTTCAGTATCTGCTTTATTTGCTGCCACATATCCCAATCGAACCATAGCATTGATCACCTTTGGGGTATTTGCGAAGCGCAGGTATTCTCCAGATTATCCCTGGGCTCCTACTGATGAAGAACGACAAGAGGTTTACGATATGATAGAAAACTGTTGGGGAAGTGGGGATATGAATTTGGCTTCTTTGGCACCATCAAAAGCAGAAGATAAAGTATTTATGGACTGGTTGGCTGCTTATTTTCGTTCGGGTGCAAGTCCGAGTGCGGCGCTGGTTTTAACGCAGATGAATACGCAAATAAACATCATTGCTGTTTTGCCTTTTATCAATGTTCCTACATTGATGATGCAACGGGTGAATGATATTGATGTAAAAATAGAAGAAGGAAGATTTATTGCTGAACGAATCAAAGGAGCAACTTTTGTAGAATTTGATGGCGACGACCACTTATTTTGGGCAGGCAATACAGAAGAGGTTTTGGATGAAATGACAACATTTATCACAAAACTAAATCCTACCCAAGAAAGTCAGCAAGAACAATTGCTGACGATTATGATTGCAGCCGTTTCTTCTAATTCATTGTATTCCTCGAACAACTCATTGGTTTCTATCAATCAGGAACAAGTTAACCAGCAGATTATTCAAAAATATAGAGGCACGCTTCATGAGATGAAAGATAATATCTGCATTGCCACCTTCGAAGGTCCAAGTAAAGCAGTGCATTGTTGTATTGATTTTCAAAATGCGATGCAAGCCATTAACTGGAATGTAACAGCGGGCATCCATGTCGGCGAATGTGTCATTGTGGCTGGTGAAATGGTGGAATCAACTTCTATAAATAAAGCTAAGGAAATTCAAGGTCTCGCTCAAACCAATCAAATCTTGGTGACACAAACCGTAAAAAGTTTGCTGCCGGATGCAGACTTAAAATTTTCTAAAATAGATGTCAATCATTCTACAAATTTGTTGCCTCCATTATTTGTTGTAGAAGATCGGTACTCAGAATCAGTTTTGATGCCAATGGTCAACATTTCAAAGACGCCTGAAAATGGTTTTTTATTGGAAAGAGTATTGCAATGCATTGATGAAAACCTGAGTAACGAAGATTTCAATGTAGAAATGCTTTGCGGTGAGATTGGTCTTAGTGAGCGACAACTACAACGCAAAATCAAAGCTGTCACGATTAAATCTCCCAATCAAATAATTCGTTCGGTTCGTCTGCATCGAGCCAAAGAATTACTACTCAAAAAGTCAATCAGCATTGCAGAAGTCGCTTTCCAAACGGGTTTCTCCGACCCTTCCTATTTTTCCAAATGCTTTAAAAAGGAGTTTAATATTACTCCATCGGAACTATTGTTTTAAAATTTCTTCTATTAAAAACCTGTAAACATTGTCGGTTTTGTGCTAATGCAATCCATTTTGTAGGAATTGAAATGTCGGAAATTTCCTCATGATTGTCGGATTTCTCCTATTCCTTTAGTAGCAAAACCCCATAAATTTGTGGTTTAAGATTGGGTTTGTAATTGTGGTTAATTATGACCGCGAACCTGATTAACAACAGAAAACTTTAGCGCATAAATAGCTCGTTAAATAAATTTCTTTTCTCCAATTCCAAACACACGAATAAGCACTCACCAAGAGAGCCGAACCTTCGAGGTATCTGCTCTCTTCAATCACAAGCAGTTTATATTGTTTTAGCAACTAACTTTTTTTAAACCTCAAATCAGGTCAATGAAAGAATCTATTGAAAACCTCAATTTTACCTCTTTTCCCTATTCGAAAAAAATATCAAAATTGAATAAACGGGTTTTAAATACAAGAGTCATTTACAGTTCGGTTTCAATGAAAAAAATGGAATTGTTCGTGCATTTCTTCAAATTGATATCCTTAGGAATACTCACCTATTTGCTCTTGCCCTTGTTTAACAGAAAAGGCAGAAGATTCAGTAAAAGATTAAATAAAATATGGTTTGATTCCCTAGCAATTGTGACCCAAAATGCTTCAGAAGAATCAGCAGATTTTATGAATTATGGATACCTAGCTCAGGAAAATATAAACATTGAAGATATTCAAGACACGCCAAGGAATATGTATTTGCACATCGCTTCTAATGGAGGGACTGTTGACCTGGCCGGTAAAAGTCTCCTAGAAATTGGATGCGGAAAAGGTGCAGGAGGTGAGCTAATTCAGCGCAAATTGAAGTTGGAAAAATATACTGGAATCGATCTATCCGATGAACATATATTAATAGCGAATAGAAAAAAGGGAGGAAATGACTACTTGAATTTTATACAAGGAGATGCAGAGAATTTACCATTTGACGGAGATACATTTGATGTTGTACTTAATGTTGAAAGTTCCCATCAGTATCCTAATGTTAACCGATTTTATAGGGAAGTCAAACGCGTTATGCATTCCGATAGCTTATTCATGTATGTTGATTTCTTCGATGAAAATGAAATATCAAAATGTGAGGCAGCAGCGCTAGAAGCAGGATTGGTTTTGAAGAAAAAAACGAATGTTACCAAAAACGTTTGTTGGGCTTTAGCCAAAACCAGTGAATCTAAAATCTTGAAAATCGAAAAGGGAGTTCCGAAATTTGCTCAGCGATTTATTAAGGAATGGGCAGGCACAGTTGATTCGCCATTATACGAGAAGTTGATGACTGGCAAGCGCAGCTATATCCATTACGTGTATACTATTTAAGTAAAATGAAATTTGTTGAAAATAAAATATTATTTATTATGAAGGGTAAAACAACTGTCGATGATCGATTGTCCAATTACTTAAGGCAATTAAATAAAGTCAAAAAAGCGCTTAAGAGTCAGGCGTTTAATACTATTCTCCGATCAAGTGTAGACAGGGATGCAGCTATTGCTCTCTCTTTTTCTCGCTATCAATATAATCGAAGTTCATATTTAAAAAACCTTCTTTCAGTACGACCGATTCTACCAGGAATTTGCCTACTTTTTATGCTGTTCTCAGCTTGTCTTTCCACCACATTAAATGCAAAAGGTGAACCTAGCCAAACAGAAGTAGAAGCAAGCTTTCGTACCGATCAATTTGGCGGCGAAACAACCTTTGAATTAAGAGATGAGTCGACTTCATTTGGTACCGAGTTTCAGGTATGTGATGTTACGCTAGACCCTGTGGCCACTACAGAGGAAAGCTGTCAGGATGCGGAGGATGGCTCCATCTCGGCAGTGGGGAATTCATCTCTTGGATCTTTAATTTATTTTCTACGTGGACCAGCCGACGGAATTAATTCAACCGGTCTATTTACAAATTTACCCTCAGGAAACTATACCGTGACCGTTGCCTTGAACAGTGACACAATTTGTAACAGCAGGCAGGCGGTAACAGTAGGTTTGAATGATGTAGATTGCTCAACTCTTCCTGTGGAATTTGGAACGTTTACTATTGAATCAAGCAACGGAGAACATATTCTAAACTGGAATACCTACGCTGAATTAAATAATGATGGGTTTATAGTTGAACGTTCGGTAGATGGCAAAAGCTACAAAAAAATTGGTTGGCAGGAAGGAGCAGGAACAAGTGACAAAGAAACGCTCTATTACTTTTCTGATAAAAATGTCCAATCTAATATTACTTATTATTACCGCCTTAAACAAATGGACTTTGATGGTAAATTTGAATACAGTAACGTAAAATCAGCCATTTTCAAAGATGATAGAGCTGCTCGTGTTAGCGAAATTTTCCCAAACCCAGCAACTTCCCAAGCCAATTTTCAAATCAATGTAGGTAAAGATATGTCAACTAGCATTTATATTTATGATGCAGTTGGTAAGCTTGTACTAAACCTAGAGCAAGCAGTCAACGAAGGTACGAACGCTGTTGAAATTGACCTTAGTTCCTTTGATAATGGAATGTATTTTACTAGAGTGATAATGGGAAAAGAGTCCTTCTATCAAAAATTAATAGTAAAGAAATAGGAATTTAATTTCTTGGTAAAGGAAATTGTTTTCTCAAATACTTAAAAAGAATTTCCGGACTACTATACAAGTACTTGGACAAAATAAATCACCTATTAATTTGGGCATCTTTTGTCCAAGCACTTTGTTTGAGTAAAATAGTGTTGAGATCAAAAATAGTCAATAGACATTCTACTGCAAAGCAAAACCAAACGTCTAAAACGTTGCAGAACAAGCGATCTTTAGCGGTAGTCTCCTCCTGAATTAACTCCCAAAAAAAAATCAATAAAACCGATAAGTCATCTTCAATAAAAATGTATTATTGGGCGCAATTCCTAAAAGCTGTTGACTGACATCGTCCACAAACCGAGCTCTTGGCATACTGAAATCTGTTGCAGTTTGAGACCAAACCAAAAATATTTCAGAGCCGGGTTTGTATTCACAGCGCAAA
>CALIAG010000322.1 GCA_938041325.1 uncultured Saprospiraceae bacterium
TCTTCATCCCAATTTGCAGTCAAAGTCCAATCTGCTGTCTGAGTAATCCAGATATTGCAAGAATCTGTTTGAGCTTGAGTACTGTTTAAGACCATGGTCAAAAGCACTGCACACATTAAAAGTATTTTCTTCATCATATTATTCGATTTTTTAAAAACGAGGATTCAATTTTACTATTTGATAGGATACACGAATATTCATTTGCAAAGGTTGGGTGCGATAGTCTTTTTTTGCAATAAATTGCTTTTTTTATGTTTCTCAACTGCCCTGCTTAATTTTCCTTTTTTTTGGAAACATTTATAAGTATTGCAGATTCAGGGATAGTTGTATTTTTTAGTTTAAAAGATTTCGCACCTACAGTGCTAAAAAAACGATGATAGGTATTTCTTTAAAGGTTTCGCTCCTCTGGAGCTATGACTATAATCAGTTGTCTTTTTTGTAAATGAACTTGCATTGGGTTTTCTAAAAAGGCCAGTTCCATTTGAAAGATTTTATAATTACGCGGAAAACCATGGCAAATTTTCTGTTGAGCGACTCTCAATAAGCTTGTAGAATCTTGTAGCAAAGCTCCATGGGAGCGAAATCTTTTTAGCCTTGCATTAATATCAACTTTAAGCGCCGTAGGTGCGAAACCGAAATTAGAATAATTGCATTTTATTTAATAAAAGGAATAATTGATAAACCTTCAGGGAGTTTTGCCTAAAAGGAATTGTACATATAGCCTATCTTTGAAAGGAAGTTTTAACCACAATCTCAATTTTAAAATAAAAAAGAATGAATATACAAGAATATGAAAAGCAATTCAATGATATTTTGGAAGGTAGAAATACCAGCTATCCTTATGATTCTGCAGATTACATCAATTATGTAAAGATGAATCAAGTTAGAATAAAACGTTGGAATAAGAAAGGTCAACTGGATCCCGCTTTAAGCGAAACGATAGCTAAAATAGATTCACCTCAGCATTGGCTTTTGATAACGGAACCATGGTGTGGAGACGCTGCACACAGTCAGGTATTCATAGAAAAACTAGCCAGCCTAAATCCGAATATTAGTTTAAGCTATCAGAACCGAGATGCTCCGGGCAGCGAGATAGATAACTATTTAACAAATGGTTCTAAATCAATTCCTATGTTGGTTGCGCGGGATGCGGAAGGCAAAGATTTATTCACATGGGGGCCAAGACCAAAAGAGGCGCAAGATATGGTGATGGGGCATAAAGAGGATACCAGCTTAAGTTCAGATGATAAAAAGAAAGCCTTGCAAAAATGGTACAACAAAGATAAAGGAAGTATGATCCAAGAAGAGTTGAAAGCACTTTTGAGCGATAAAGTTTAGGGCCGTAAGATCCCATAAAATAGACTTCTGTATATTTCAAATTACTTTAAGGCAAGGATAAATTATTTCCAGGTGATGACTATCTTTACGCTTCACTGAAGAAATACGGAGATGTAGGATGCAAATAGATCTTTGCGTTTCTATAAAACCAAATTTGTTAATTCGTGCTTAACCAAAATTAGTATGCAGCCATTAGCAGAGAGAATGCGGCCCAAGAACCTGGATGAATATGTTGGTCAAAAACATTTAGTGGGAGCCGGTGCCGTTTTGCGTCAAGCCATCGAATCCAATCAAATTCCTTCTTTTATATTGTGGGGTCCGCCGGGTGTTGGTAAAACCACTTTGGCAAAAATTATTTCCAATCAATTGGAACGGCCTTTCCATGCATTGAGTGCGATCAACTCAGGTGTAAAAGATGTGAGGGATAAGATTATAGTGGCAAAGAAACAACACTTTTTTGATTCTCCTCGACCGATTCTTTTTATTGATGAAATTCATCGCTTTAGTAAATCTCAGCAAGATTCATTGCTGGGCGCGGTCGAAGAAGGAGTGGTCACTTTGATCGGTGCCACAACCGAGAATCCATCCTTCGAAGTGATTTCTGCATTATTATCAAGAACGCAAGTTTATGTTTTAAAACCGCTGACAAAGGAAGAATTGATCAGTATGGTAGATGCAGCTTTGGCAGAAGATGAGTATTTGAAGAAAAAGCCGATAGAAGTAAAAGAGTATGATGCAATGCTGAAGTTCAGTGGGGGAGATGGTCGCAAGCTTTTGAATATTTTGGAGTTGGTTACCAATTTTCAAAAAGACGAAGAGAAGATGATCATTGACAATGAAATGGTCGGTACAATTATTCAGCAGAATATTGCGATGTATGACAAGTCGGGTGAACAACATTATGACATGGCTTCTGCGTTGATAAAATCCATTCGAGGATCTGATCCCAATGCTGCTGTTTATTATTTGGCAAGAATGATTGAAGGAGGAGAAGATATAAAATTTATTTCACGTCGATTAATGATCTCCGCTTCAGAAGACATTGGAATGGCGAACCCCAATGCTTTGCTTTTGGCAACAACGGCTTTTCAAGCGAGCATTGCTGTTGGACTTCCAGAAGCAAGAATTATTTTATCGCAAGCGGCGGTTTATTTAGCGACATCTCCAACAAGCAATGCTTCTTACCTTGCAATTAATAAAGCACAAAGCTTGATTCGAGAAACAGGTAACCTCCCCGTTCCTTTGGAAATCCGAAATGCTCCAACTCAATTGATGAAACAGTTGGACTATGGAAAGAATTACAAATACGCACATAACCATGCAGGGAATTTTGCAGACCTCGAATTTTTACCAGAAGAAATAAAAGGCACAAAATTCTATGAACCGGGCAATAATCCGGCTGAAAATAAAATTCGTGAAAAGCTGAAAAACTGGTGGAAGAAATATGGGTATTAATTGCCTTTTCTTACCATTCAAATCGAATAGATAAATTTGGTGTAAAACCCAATTCAGATTTATCCAAATAGATCAGCCTTGGAACGGATTGCATAAAGCGATCTATAAAGAAAGATCGATTATAGGTATTTACTCGATCGTAAACGTTTAATATTGATAATCCAAATTCTGCCTTCCAATCCTTATCGTTTTTAGGTAATAAGGTATAACTTAGAGAAGCGTCTAACTGATGTTGCACACCTAAGCGCAGATCATTAAATTGCTTGCTGGTAGGCTGAATACTTTGTGTATCATCCATCCCCATTGAATTCTGGATCACTCGGAAGTTTTGAATATTAGAAAAAGGAGTTCCACTTTTAACTTTCCAACCCAAAGAAAAAGTCCAAGGTTTTTTATTCCAAGAATTGACCCAATTGATAGAATGTGGTCGATCATTCGGGCCTGCAAAATTAGAATCAAAGAAGGTTTCGAATTCATGATTGATATTGCTAAAGGAATAGCTAACCCAGCTGGTATATCTATTCCATCTATTTTTAACCAAAAGGTCAATGCCTTTTATGTCGGCCTTCCCCAAGTGGTATTTGCCACCGAGATCTTCATCAAATCCTGTGGACAAGGAGGTTAGTCCATTGATTTGTTTTGTATAGAATTGTAAGTCAATCAATAAGGTTTTATATCGATAGATTCCACCCAATTGCAATTGCAATGCATCCAATACGGGGACATCTTGATCGCCAGCCATTACCCAAACCGGAAGATCAATACTCGAACGATCACCTTGTAGTTGAATCAACTGACTAAGGAATTGATAGTATTTTCCTGCAGTTAAAGAAAAACTGAAATTGCTTTTAGTATTGTACCAAAGTCTTAAGCGCGGTTCAGCATAAAATTGTTTTTCTTTATCAAAATGATTTACCCGTACTCCAGCTTCTAACCCAAAGTTCCGCTCATTCGATGTATTGAAAGAACTGTAAATTGTTTGGACATTTGCAATCGTTGCGCGTTTATTATCTGTCTCAGTATTCTGCGAAAATCCACTGGTAATAACATGGCTTACATCGTAATTTGACAATTGATAACCGAGTTTCAGACCATTCTCATTCTTTAGTTTAAAATGATTTGCAACTTGAATTTGGCGTTCAGTGATATTACTCCCTTTATTCCCAAAATTATCAGGTTCCATTCTACCTTCCGAATTGACTCTGTAATCGTAGACATATTGATAATCTGTAGATAGCGCAACTATTTTAGTCTGTATGTTTTTATTCCACTGGCGTTCGTAAGCAATGCTGAAACCTTGATTGTCCAAGTCAAGACTGT
>CALIAG010000323.1 GCA_938041325.1 uncultured Saprospiraceae bacterium
TCAGGAATGTATATCGATCAAACATTGATCAACACACCTCAACTGCTCTGCGGTCATTTTCACTAATTCAGGAATGTATATCGATCAAACATTGATCAACACACCTCAACTGCTCTGCGCTCTTTTCACAATTCATGACCGCAGAGCGGTCTAATTATGTTAACCTTCAACTGGATAAATTTATTTTGACCACAGCGTGGTCACACTCATTATCAACGTCAAAAAACAGTATTAAGTAGCCCCCGATGTCAAAAATTATTCTCCAATAATTAAATACCTTAAGCCTAGCGTCAATCTCCTTGTTTGCCATTTGTAAGTTCGCTGCACTTGAAAATCCTTTCCATTAAGAAAGTAAACATCTTTTCTGGTATTGAATATATCTCGGAGCCCCAATGTAATATTGCCTTTCTTATTTTTGAATTTTTTACCAATAAAAACATCGGCATAAAATACTTCCATTCTTTTTAATTGGGCTTCAAATCTTGGAGCACGATAACTTTGCGTTAAATCAATCTTCCAATCATTCGGAAGTTTGATCTGTTGTTTTAAACGGATGGTCCAAGTTGTATTTTTTTGAAATTGAATATCATTTAATTCATCTTTAAATTCCACTTGCTGTAAAACAAAGCTAGTTGAGTTTTTGAAGGATTTGGAAAACTTAGTATCAATTTGTCCTTCTATTCCTTGGTTAATCTGATTGGCAAAATTCATTGGAATTTCAAGTGTTTTATTTCCATCCAACGGACGTACAGTAGCCAGGATTGCATCATTCGTTTCTCGTCGATAGAAAGTCAAATCGAAGCTAGAACGGTCTCCTCCTTTGTGATAAGTCAACTCGTACAGATTGGCAATCTCGGGTCGAAGAGCTGGGTTTCCTGTCTCAAGATTTAATGGATCTGCGTAAGAAATAAAGGGATTCAAATCAAAAAATCCTGGGCGATTAATTCTTCGCGCATAATTAAACCCGATGGTATGGGTCTGATCCGGCATCCAATAATTTACTTGAATCGAAGGAAAAAGTCTTAAGTAATCTTGTTTAAAAACACTATCATCCGCACGTTGAATGGCTTCGCTTAAAAATTGCTCTAAACGAAGACCAACAGCATATTCGATTTTTGAAATTTGATGTTTGTGTAAAACATATGCACCAAATTTCTGCATGTCCATAGAATAATCGTTGTCCGGAATGTTGAGTATTGAAGAACGAAGTTGGACGGCTTGCAAAATATCATAATTGATAATGTCCGCTTTGAAGCCTGCTTCTATTTCACCAAAATTAAAGAAATTGCTTTCAAAATCCGCTTTGACCTGATAGTATCTTTGGCTCTCTGTTTCATCGGATCTCAAAAGAAATTGATCTACTAAATTATTTTCTGCGTTAGAACCCAATTGTTCATTTTCTTCAAAATTCTTTTCGTCCTCTCCTCCGCTCGATAAGGCAATTTTTAAAGTAGAAGAAGATTTAAACTTTTTTGTTAAAGAAAAATTCACCCAAAGTTCATTCTCTATTTCTTGACCTACATTCGAAAAATTGTATTCCAAAGGAGTAGAATTATTTTTATAGAAAAATAGATTTGTTTGAGCAGCATCGCTTGTGAAATCCCAAAAATCGTAATTCAATTCCAAGCCCAAACCAAGAGTTGTATCGGGTTCGAAAGCAATTCCAATATTAAAATCGCCCCGCAATGCATTCCCATTATAGGTGTTTAAATTTTTATAAACTTCTAAGGAATCTTGTGCATTGCTTCTTTCTGAGTCATAGGTATCTGTATAACGAGAATTCCGCAAAGACACATTGGTGGTCAATGAGAATTTATTTTTATTCAAACTTGCATTCAAACCACCAGACAAACCATAAGGCACCGATACATTGCTGATGGCTTCTACTTTGAACTTTGCAGCTTTCCCTTTTTTGTAAACCAAATTTATAATCCCTCCTACCCCTTCGGCATCATACTTCGCAGATGGATTGGTGATCACTTCTATTTTTTCTAAGACTTCCGCGGAAATAAATTTTAAAGTCGCAGGATCTCGTTTGGTTTCTTTTCCATTGATATAAATAATAACATTTGAATTTCCTCTGATCTGAATTTGTCCTTTGGCTGTTGTTGAAACGGAGGGAATGATTTCCAATGCTTCGACAACATTACTCCCTGAAGTACTCAAGTCTTTGCCTATCCTCAGTACTTTTTTCCCCAGCCGACTTTGGACCGTTGATTGTTCTGCTACAACTTGAAGTTCTTGAAGAAGAATGGCTTCCTCATTTAGTTTAAGAATTCCCAAATCCAAGTCATCCGAAAGTAAGATCTCAGTGGACCAATCTTCATAACCCAACATTTGAATGGCTAGTTTAAATTCTCCCTCTTGAAGTCCAATCAATTTAAAACTCCCATCTACTTCACTGGTAACAACACTTTTAATAGCTGTGCTATCGATCAAAGGATAAACACTGGCCACAGCAAAAGCAATTGGCTCATCATTTTGACTGACGACTTTTCCGGAAATGCTAAATTGAGCGGATGAATTGGAACAACAGATAAAAATGAGTGCGCAGGAAATAAGAATCTGTTTCATGTTTTATATTGTATTGATTTGAATACAATTACATGCTTTTTTAGATCTGTCAAAAATTTATCCGGTGAACGACAGGTATGACTTGCTAGGCGAAGGAAATCGGTC
>CALIAG010000324.1 GCA_938041325.1 uncultured Saprospiraceae bacterium
CCATATTTGTCAAAAGCAAATTCATGGGTATTTCTATGTCCAGCAGAAAAGACTTCAAAATTACTTCCATCCAATTCGGATCGGACGATAACTCCTTGGTTTGGATATTTCCAACGCTTGCCAGTTTGATCAACTACATTCATTCCAATATCTCCAATGCCCCACCATAGTCTGCCATCCGGCCCGACCGTAACACCAGACATTCCATGTGCACCAAAACCAATATGGACAGCATAACCATGACTGATGGATTTTGTCTCATTGGCAATGCCATCATTGTCTGTATCTTTAGTTCGCCATAGATCAGGACCTACTGCGATGAAAACTTCGTCTTCAAAAAACTCAACGCCATTGGCCAAATCTGTAATTTCTTCATGAAAATCCTCAATGTATAAACGCGAACGATCTGCAATACCATCGCCATCAGAATCTTCAAGTCTCCATATCTTTTCTTTTTCAACAGTGAGATCGTGCCAATCATGGCTGCCGTCTTTATTCAAATCCTCGAGACTTTCATTTTCGTCGCTTCTAGAAGGATCGTACACTTCTCTTAGAAATTTTCTGCGATCTTCAACTGATTCAAAGGATTGTGAAGTCGTCATCCAATCCTCGTATCCTCTGATATCGAATTCAGAATTGGTGATTCTCTCTGCATGTGTATAATAGATTCCGCCTTGCGGGTCAACGCTGATTGCGACCGGATCACTGACCAAAGAATCGATTGCCCAAAGTGATAATTCAAAATCCTCTGCTAATTTAACAGCCACCTCTTTTCTGATTTGCTTTGCTAGACTTGCTGCTTTTTGAGGATTCATTTCAATCAACACATCAGGATAGGATGTTGGTTTTATCTCTTGTTCTGTTTGACAGGAAAAACAAAAAATAAAACTTGCTAAAAACGCAATTGACAATTGACGACTTAGGTTTCTAAATTGCATGAGTATTAAATTAAACTTTAAGGAAATTTAAGATTCTGTAATGACTTGATAAAGTCTTTTTGTTTGCGGCAAAGGTTCGATTCCAAATTCTTTATCTAAAACTTTGACACAACTTTGAAAAGTTTTTATGGCTTGAGGTCGGTTGCCTTTTTTATAATAAGCTTCCATTTGTATTCTGTAGGCATCTTCCCAAGCAGCATCGATCATCAATGCTTGTTTGCTTAAACGAATGGATTCCATGGGGTTCTTTTCGAGAATCAATTCTGCCAAAGTGATTATGGCGCCTAGCGTTAGGACTTGTATGCTTTCTCTTTCATCGCTGCTCCAATCTTCGTACAATCTATTGGGCAGATAAATGCCTTCATGAAGATCTATGGCTTCGCGGTAAGCCTGTTCTGCTAACTTAGGTTTTTCGGTCAATGCTTGATTGCCCAGAGCGATTAGTTTTTCAACGGCATCTACATCCACCCAAATATCTTCCATATGCAGCTGGTAGGTTACGCCTTGTCTCATTATAAAGCGGGCTTCTGTCCGACTTTTTCGATCGGGTTCTAGCACCTTGTTTATACCATGAAGACCAACTTTAAAATTTTGTTGTCCGGATTTTTCATCAACGTCTTCCCAGATACGATCTATGATTTGTTCTTTGTGAAGGGCACGGCGATGCCGAGCGGTAATGAAGAATTGAAATAATTGGATACTAATATCGCGTCCCCATTCTTTTGCTTTGATGGTTTGATCATTGCGTTGCACAGAAAAATTACCCAAGGTTTGAACCTTGATTTCTGCGGAAGATCGCTTGTCCAGAATTGCTGTTATTTGTTTCTCAATAGTATCCATTGGAAGGAAGCAATCCTATTTAGTTTTTTTTGAACTTGTTCGTTTCGTTTTGGATTTTTCCTCTTTGGAAATCGCATCGACTTTTTTATTTAAATCTGCTACATCGGTTGCGAGTTTTTGCAATAAGTCCATAATGTTTTTGGAATCTGCTTTAGAGGAAGCCCTCCAACTATCTATTTCTAGTTTTTGACCAAGTTCATCTTTGACCTGAATGATTTGGCTTTGCACCTGAGCAACACCTTTCATGGGATCTTTGATTGTTTCCATGACCATCTTTGGTGCATCCATAGCCATGCGTTTCCACATATCAAAACTTTTAGAAAGAATCCCTTTTTGTTCTTCAGGAGATTTATCTTCCATAGCCTGAATCGTGAGCTCTGCTAACTTTTCTTGAATAAAACCGACTACGTCTTCAAATTCTGAAAACCGTTTTTCATCCCCACCTTGTACATGTCTTATATTTCCTCTCCATTGAACTTGTGGTTCACCGGTTTCGCTTTCAAATATCTTTTGATTAAATCTCAAGACAAATGAAGCGGTTTCGTCCTTTTTAGCTGGCATTTTTAGCTGATTTTAAAGTATACATATTTAAAAAGTAATGAGTCAAATATAGCAAATTCAAAGAGCAAAATGTCATTTAATTGATGCTCTTATTAGTATGGGGTTTTAAAAACAATTATTATATTAAGGTTTATTAGTTTTGCAGTGCTTTTGAATCAAATTCTACACCATATGATCGATAAGATATTTCAACAGTTTAAAAAGAATGACATAGAGGCTATCTCAGGGATGGATGCTACTTTCTTATATATAGAAAGTCCTACAACTCCTATGCATATTGGTAGTGTAGCGGTGATAGAAGGATCGCTGGAGTTTGATAAATTTAAAGCGATAATTGAATCTAAAATCCATTTGATTCCAAAACTCCGTAAACGGCTGGTATATGTGCCAATGAGTATTGATTACCCGTATTGGGTAGACGATCCAAGTTTTGAGATTGGAATGCATATAGATAGAATTGCTTTGCCGAAGCCAGGTTCGTGGAAAGAACTCCGATCTACGGCTTCTCGAATATTCAGTGATGCATTGGATCCTTCCAGGCCGCTTTGGTCCTTTACTTTTGTGGAAGGTTTGGATAATATACCTCAAGTTCCAAAAGGTTCAGTAGCGATCATTTCAAAAATACATCACGTTGCTATTGATGGAGTAGCTGGAGCAGGAATATTGAGCCTGCTTTTTGATTTGACTCCGGATAAGCAAAAGATAGCTGCACCCAAGCCCTATAATCCAAAACCGATTCCGAATGAGGTTTCAATGGTACTGAAGAGTACGATGAGTTTTGCAGAAAAACCTTTGAAGTTTCCTAAATTAATTTCGAATGCGGTGAGTGCTTCTTTGAAAGCAGGAATGCTGACTAGAGCGAATCGGCAAGAGTTGCCAACCGCTCCATTTACAGCGCCAGCTAGTCCTTTGAATGGAATAGTAAGTCCATTGAAAAAATGGAATACTGCGATTCTTTCCTTGGATAGAGTAAAGGCCTTGAAAAAGGATATGGGGACGACTTTGAATGATGTCATTCTAGCCATTTGTGCGGGAGCACTTCGTCAATATTTACAAGAGAAAAAGAAATTACCGATAAAACCTTTGGTAGGAATGGTTCCGATTTCAACGCGGACATCAGCAGAAGCGGGACAAGGAGGAAATCAAATTTCTTCTATGCTGGTCCAGTTGGCTACTAATATTGAAGATCCGATAGAAAGATTGGAAGTGATCCATGAAAATACGCAAAGGGGAAAAACCTATCAAGGAGCAATCGGTGCAAAGACGCTTTCTAATATGGCGGAAGCAGTGCCTTTTGGTGTAGCGAATCAAGCAGCGAGATTGTATACAAGATTTAAAGTGTCGGAATTGCACAGTCCAGTTTTCAATGTAACGATTACCAACGTTCCTGGGCCTCAATTTCCAATTTATATAAATGGCCATAAATTATTGTCTATTATGGGAATGGCACCTATCATTGATGGAATGGGTTTGATCATAACGGTGTTTAGTTATAACGGATTTATCACTTTGAGTCCAACTTCGGATGCCAATTCTATGCCTGACATAGATAAGTTTTCAAGATACTTGCGTGAATCCGCAAATGAACTAGAAGCTGCCATTCAAGCCAAAGGCAAGCGCAAAAAGCCAAAACCTAAAAAGGCTGCTGCGCCAAAATCCAATAAACTTTTTGCACATGTTAAAAAGCAATTAAAAGCGAGTGCAAAATTTATAAAACCGAACAATGGTATTTTTCAATTCAACGTAACGGGGCCTTCACCTGTTGAATGGAAAATTGATCTGAATAAATCTCCTGGAGTCGTCACAAAAGGAAAAGCAGCCAAGCCAGACGTTACTTTTACCATCAAAGATGAACACTTGTTTAGAATAGGAACAGGAGAATTGAATTTGCAAACCGCATTTATTCAAGGCCGTTTGAAGATTGATGGCGATACTGCAAAGGCTATGAAGTTAGGGACGATTTTGTCGAAGATGGAGAATATGGCGGGGTAGTAAAATAAGACAACTGGCATCTTATTTCCAAAGATTAATCCTTTTGCAAAAAAGACGAAATGATAAAGCTATCTGATTTTATCACTAATTTTCCACAAATACTTTATACCAAACAAGAAGCTACACCTTGGCATTTAGTGAAAAATATAAAAGAAATAATTACTGCATTAATAGAGGAATTAGATAGCGACTTCGAAATCGAAAATGGAATAGCGATTCATAGAACAGCTATTATTGAAAAAGGGGTTACAATTAAGGCTCCTATAATCGTAAGTGCTAATTGCAAAATAAGTGCAAACTCTTATTTCAGAGAAGGAGTCTTTTTAGATGAAGGAGTGAAAATTGGTCCAAGCAGCGAAGTGAAAAGCAGTATAATTTGTAGACAAAGTGCAATTGCTCATATGAACTATATTGGAAATAGCATTATCGGCTCAAGAGTAAATTTTGAAGGAGGATCAATTGCCGCGAATCATTTTAATGAAAGAAAAGAAAAAGCAATAAAAGTAATATATAAAGGAGTTACTGTTGATACCGGATTGACAAAGTTTGGTGCGCTCGTTGGTGATGATTCCAAAATTGGCGCAAACGCTGTCTTATCACCTGGAACGATTCTGGAGAAAAAAACAATTGTAAAAAGATTGGAATTAATTGAACAGATAAAAGAAAAGTAATGCAATTTTTTTGATGGTAAATGCTGTCATAAAGTAAGTACTAAATTATAAAAAGGAGACAAAAGAATTCTCTTTACTTCCGCAAAAAAAAACTATCCGAGATCAATTTTATCGAAGATAAAATATCTACTGTGTCCTTTTATCCCTCACGTTAGAAGAACTTCGGTGTTCTTCTGTTTCTTTAGTGGTTCAATTGCCTTAAATCGTCTACATTTTAAGATTCAATGGTGAATTAATTTGCTAAAAACATTCTTGATGAATTCTTTAAAAAGCATTACTAAAGCAAAATTCTATTACCCCGGATCCGCCTCCGACTTCACATCAGATCGCAACAATCCTCTAAAAGCTTCGCGCACATTGGCTTTGCCTTGAATGACGTTATAAACTTCTTGAGTGATAGGCATTTTGATGTCATATTTCTCCGCCAATTCCA
>CALIAG010000325.1 GCA_938041325.1 uncultured Saprospiraceae bacterium
CCACTCTCCGCCATTGATCAAAAAATGAGGATCAAACTTCAAGGCTACCTTCTTAAGGTCCAAGAAAGATTCAAGCCTACCACGATTTTAGTAAGCCATGACGTAAACGAAGTCATCAAACTTTCGGATTGGGTAATCAATATAGAAAACGGGCAAACCATTAGGTCTGGAACTGCGATTGACCTATTCACTCATCAAAGTAGCTCAGAAAACCCAATAATTGAAGCAGAGATTCTCAAGATTATTAAAAATGGGCCCAATTCAATCTGCCAAGTCCTTTTAGGAAATTCAATAATAGATTTTCCAATACAAAATAAATTATTATCAAAGTTCCAGATTGGCCAAAAAGTTAGGTTAGTAGGCAAAAATGGTAAGTTTGAATTGGATTTGGGTTAGAATTTTGAAATTCCAGTTGAAGGAAATATAAATACGCTATCTGACTCTTGCCTTTATAGGCATTAATCTAAAAAGACTGCTAGCTAAGTTTATTAACCCAAACAGCATTTATTCATTTCTATTTCTTTCATTCATAATCTATATTTTTTCAAAATTTTAATCTGCTGATTTTCAGCCGATTAAATATGTTTTTCAGAACTTACTGATAAATAATTTATGGAATTTTTAAAATCCTGCGTCTTGTTAGTAGAAGCCAATGCGATCGAAGGCTACTGATTATTGTTTTTTTACATAAGAATCTTGGAAAATGATCTGAGAGGAGGCGGGATTGCATTGTCCTGTTCGAAAATGCATCGAGTGAAAACTTGGTGGCGGTGGTGGAAGAGGGTGGGCTTCCCAACCCAAGAGGGGATTACTGCTTTTCCCGCATTAGCGCTTTTTTTAGAACCCAATTATTAATTCCGTTGCCATGAATCTCAAAAGCGGGTTCTTTTATAATGTCAAATTCGACGCCCTTTACGTTAGAGCACATACCTCAGGCTTCCCAACCCAAGAGGGGATTACTGCTTTTCTCGCATTAGCGCTTAATTTTAGAACCCTATTATTAATTCCATTGCTATAAATCTCAAAAAGAGATTCTTTGCCATTATCAGATTCCCCGTTCACTACGTTATTACTCATGCTCTAGGCCTCCCACCCAAACAGGGTTTGCTACTTTTTCCAACCATGAGAGCCGCTACTCCACAACCTAAAGACCTATCAATAACTCCAAATTTCCAGAATATAACCCAAATGCCTTCCAGAAAGCATTATCTGTTATGCCATATAAGTTAGAAAATAAATATATTTGGCTTATCGTTTGATTATTGTTTGACAACAACTTGTTCGTTTTCCCTGTTAATAACATTTGTCAACGTTTGAATTTCAAAAAATAGCTATGATTCGTAAGGTATTGCCCTTTTTCACTCTTTTTCTACCTCTATTCTCTTTTGCTCAATCTGAAATCTTTTTTGAGCACAGCATTCGTCAAGCTAAAGAAGAAAAGAAACCTATTTTATTGGTATTTTCCGGCTCTGACTGGTGTAAAGCTTGTATGAATTTTGACAAAGAGATTCTGAGTGATCAATCTATTTATTCCGAACTCAATCAAACTTTTGTGATTCATATTGCTGACTTTCCAAGAGGCAAAGGATTGTCGAAAGAGAAGATCAGAGACAATGAAGCATTAGCCGAGCAATTCAATCCACAAGGTTATTTCCCTTTAATTATTGCGCTTGACTCCGATCTGAATCATCCTCAACAAATAGATTATAAACCAGGTCAGAAAAAAGCCTTTCTGAACCATCTTTCTGCTTCCCTTAAAATTGATTAAAAGACAACAATACAGTTATGGAACTCGGCTAATGGGCTCCTCCTTTTCCTTTAAGATAATTCATTCCGATTATTTTGAAGCCAAGCTGTTTATGCAAAAAGCGGTTAAAGAAGTCCAGCGTTTAGAGACTATGCTCAGCGAATTCCGATCTGATTCTATTACTTCTCTTCTCAATGAAAATGCTGGAATAAAACCAATTAAAGTACCAGAAGAGTTTTATCAATTGGTAAAACGGTGCATTTACTTTTCAGAGCTGAGCAATGGAGCTTTTGACATTAGTATAGCCAGTTTAAAAAAGCATTATCAATTCGATCAAAAGACAAAATCATTCCCTGATCAACAGGTTATTGAGAAGACGCTTCATACTGTTAACTTCAAGTCCATAAAAATGTTGACAGATAATGAAATTTTTCTGGAACAAAAAGGAATGAAATTGAGTTTTGCCGCCATCGGAAAAGGTTATGCCGCCGATAAAGTTAAATCCTTATTGCAATCATTCGGAGTAAAATCAGGTGTCGTTAATGCTAGTGGAGACTTGTGTTCATGGGGAACAAACGCCAAAGACCAAGATTGGACGGTCGGTATACCTGATCCTAAGAAGAAATCCGGTTTTGCATTAAAAATCCCACTAAATAATAAATCAATTGCCACGTCTGGAGATCGCTACCAGTATTTCATTTCAGATGAAAAAAAATATTCTCATACTTTAAATCCTAAAACAGGATTACCCACATCAGGTATACAGAGCGTTAGCGTAGTTGACCAAAGCTCAGAAAGATGCGATGCTTTGGCTACAGCCATATATGTTTTGGGAAGTAAAAAAGGATTGGACTTAATCAATCAAATGCCTATGACCCATGCGATAATCATGGAAAATAATGAATTGTTCTTTTCTGATAAAATCAATTTAAATGCCTAAAACCTATAGCTTCTTAGTAGTTTTCTTTTGCTTGGTCTTTCTAAATTCCTGTGTTTCTGTCAAACCTTATCAAAGACAGTTTTTAAATGACCCGGAAATGCAAATGGGTCTCTCTGGTTCAGCATTTGAAAATTATATTTTAGAAATCAGGGAAGGTTCAATAATTCCCGGAAGCGCCAAATCCAGTGAAGGCTGTGGATGTAACTAAGGATTTGAAAACAAGAAACACCAAGACTTTGAATAAAAAATCGCCTAATAAATCACTTCGAAATCCTTTGCAGCTCTTTTCTATAAGCCTGTTTCTTTTGATTTCAAAAGCTCAGGCTCAACAAACGGATAGTTTGCCTAGGACCGAAGATCCCTTAACGCAATTTGAATGGCGAGGTGGCCTTTATTTTCAGGATGGGAATCATTCTGCAGTAACTGGAGGAATTGGCACTGAGCTCTTGCAAGTTTACAGCAACGCAATTTCTATAAAACAAAAATATAAAAACAGAAATCAATTGTCTCTTTCTGGAGGTATCGACATCATCACTTCAGAATCCACGGACAATATCGACTTCAATGTTTCCTCTGCTTCTGCAGAAGATGCACATGTCTATTTAAATGCAGATTTTACAAAAGCATTTGATAAATCTGAAACCTACTTTTCTTTTGGCACTGGCGGTTCTATTGAATCTGATTATTTATCAATTCCAATCCGTATTGCATTAAACCACAGTACAGCAGACCGTTCAAAGACCTTTTACATTGGTATAGAGAGTTACTTCGACGATTTGCGTTGGGGCAGATTAGATGAAGATTACTATCGCCCGGAAACACTTATTTATCCAAAAGAGTTGCGCAGTACAGAGTGGCACAATGAGTTTTGGCGCTATACCAATAATCTGAAATATGCATTCAGTCAAGTCATTGATAAACGCTCGAATATAGGAATATCAGGTACACTTAGTCTTCAAAAGGGCTTGTTGTCCACTCCTTTTCACCGGGTTTATTTCCGAGATGGTTCAGCCCGTGTAGAGCTTTTGCCTTCTACACGGCTAAAAGTTCCGTTCGCTGTACAATACAATCGTTTTCTTGGAAGCAATGATATCTTAAAAGGTATTCTTGGCTTTTCTTTTGATGATTTCGGTATCATTAGCCAAAACCTTTCTATGGAATGGGTCCGTTATTTAAAACCTGATTTTGCTTTAAAATTGAGTGGCAGGGTTCAAAACCAAAGCGCATCTAAATATTTCAAACCAATAGAAGAACATGAATTGGATAGTGAATATTATACTTCAGATTACGATCTTTCCAAGTTCAATTCTTTTAAAATTGGAGCTGGTTTTAAATGGTTGGTCAAACAAAACCAAAGTAAAAGATGGACTTTTGACGTGCTAGAATTTAAATATTCGTTTTACAAAAGATCAGACAATCTTACCGCACATATACTCACCGTTAAGACTTATATTACAATGAAAAAAAAGTAAGATTATTGAAAAAGGAAAGGAAATTACCACGGATGCACCTTTAGGTTTGTAAAAAGAACAAGATTTATAAGATTTTTTAAGATGAACATGATGATTCCATACGACCTATTGTCTTATCTTGGATATCATATTTATCCCCGCTAGTTTTTGTCTTCGACAAAGAGACGACTCTGTTTTTTTTTCACCACGAATTCACAAATTAAAAATCGAACGAACGAGAAGAGTTTACCACGGATGCACAGGTTGAACGTATAAAGAAATCCGAATCAGTGGTTTCTTTCATCCTATCGAAATCCAAAAGATTCACGAACTACCGAAAACCGAAAGATTCACAACTTTCGAAAACCAAAAGAATCATGAACTAAGAAAAACCAAAAGAATCACGAACTAAGAAAAACCGAAAGAATCACAAACTAAGAAAAACCGAAAGAATCACGAACTAAGAAAAACCGAAAGAATCACGAACTAAGAAAAACCGAAAGAAACACGAACTACCGAAAACCGAAAGAATCACAAACTAAGAAAAACCGAAAGAATCACGAACTAAGAAAAACCGAAAGAAA
>CALIAG010000326.1 GCA_938041325.1 uncultured Saprospiraceae bacterium
ATTGGAAGTAAAACCATTTACACCCGTCCAAATAAAAACTGCGTCTTCCGGATTTGCATTAGCTGAAAGCTCAATAGTTGCCCCTTCACATACAGGACTGTTACTCGTGACAATAGCTTGTGGAGGTGTTGGGTTGACCAATAAATTTTCCAATACAGCATTTTCCGACAAACAACCGTTTTGTTCGATTGCTAAAGTGTACATTCCTGAATAGTTCAAATCTGCAGATGGGATTGTTAAAAACGGATCTGTTGTTTCTATTGGTCCTGTCGGGAGCGACCAATGGTACTGTACAGTAGTTCCTACTACTTCACTCGTTATTAAATTTATTGCTTCTCCATCGCAAACTGTTTCAGGTAAATCAAATGCTGGAATTTCTGGTGAAATATTAAAAGCAACAGAGGTCGTTGAGGGCATTGAAGCACAACTTGATCCGTTTGATACGGTTAGGGTATATGCTCCTTGTGTAAAATCGTCTAGATCCTGGATCAAAGGGCTTGGGTTATTTGAAAACAAACCATCTGGTCCGATCCAATTATAAGTAAAATTGCCATTATCTATAGGAAAAACTGTCGCAGACAATATCAAGTCTTGTTGCGAATCCATACAAGGTTGAGCCGAATTTGCTATCGCCGTAATCGTAGGTGTAATTGCTGTCTCTAATAACGTATTTCCAGTATTGACACAACCAACACTTGTAATAACCGACAACTCATAAAGACCTTCAACAGGAGGTGTAATTGTTGGAGAAGGATCATTGGATGAAAAGCCATCCGGTCCTGTCCAAATATAAGATGCTCCGGTCAAGGTCAATGCTGACAATTCAGCGCTGCCATTTTCACAAGCTGGGCCGTCATTACTTACCATCAGATCAAATGGACTTTCTACCAAAACTTGAACAGGCAATGAAGAAGCTGAAAAACAGCCATCCTTCTCTATGACCAAAGTCCAAGCACCTGAATCCAATGCACTAACATTTGTGAAATTCAATTCTGGTTGGCTGGTCAGAATACCTGCCACATTGGGTCCGGTCCAATAATAATTTTCAGCAGTTAACTCAGTTGTTATTAAAACAATATCTTGGCCTAGGCAAGCGGTAGCGCCTGTCGTAATTTCTGGAGTATCTGGTAATGAGTCTATAAAAAGAGTTGTGCCGTTCGGGACGGAAGGACAACCATTATTATACACAATCAATTCATAAGTCCCTGCATTGATAAAATCAACATTATTCAACGTTGGCGGATTTGCTTCTATAGAATTAAAACCAGCAGGGCCAGTCCATTCATAAGTAAAGTTAAGGCCAGTCGTATTCGTCCCTAAAGTAAAAGAAGAGCTTTGACAAACCGTAAGGACCTCATCGTTGACTGTTGCTATTGGTGCATCATATACCTCAATCGTTAATTCAGTAGAAGGATCAGACAAACAACTATTTACTTCTACTATTAGGTAATAGTTTTTTGAAACCTGTATTGAATAAGGAACCAATGCCAAATTATTTTCTGGAGTCGTTGCCAACAATTGTCCAGAAGGATAACTCCCTTCATACCAATGAAAAGAAGTATTGTTATTTTGAGAAAAATTTGTATTCAGAAAAATTGAATCTCCGGTACAATAAGTCAATGAAGAAGAAACCAAATTCGGTTGGGACGGTTTGGGTTCCACTATTATGTCGACTGTTGCACTTGCTGTACAAGAATTTTGTCCAGTAATTTCAACGGTGTAGATACCATTATCATTTGGATTCCCATTGCTGATTACAGGATTGGGAAGGTTCGATTGAAATGAATTCGGACCAGACCATTGATAAGTATAGCCAGATCCTAAGTCAGTTGGTGGATTTGAAAAAAGAGTGATGTCCTCTCCTTCACAAAGTCCTTGGTTAAATGAAGGATTGGGACGCTCAATGTCTATACTAAGAATAGAGATACAATCTCTTTGATTTCCAGATGTATCACTTACTGAAATCGTAACGGGAATATTGTTGCCTCCTTGACTACAATCAATCGAACCGGGAGAAATGGAAATTGAAGTCGCTCCACAATTATCTGAACTCGATAAAATAAAATCATTGGGGTTCAATACTTGAATCGCTGTTTCTGAGGGATTTAAAATAATGTCAAAATTTTGACAAGAAAGCTGAGGAGCAATCGTATCAATTACTTGTACTTCAAAATTGCAAGTATCTGGATTTCCGGAGGCATCATTAAAGACATAAAAAACTTCCGAAGTTCCAACAGATAGGTTTACCGTTGGAGTATTGTTTGAAAGAAAACTCGCTGCTGTAATATTTGTTGAACCTGTAACAAAATACTCTACTGTGAATGGGGTTACAAAAGGACAATTGTCATTTATAAAAACCAACGCAGGTAAATTGTATTCAAGCCCAAGCTGACAATCATCAGATGCATCTAAATACAACTCTTCATCAACTGGGCAATTAATTACCGGGTTGATCATATCTTCAATTGTAACAAAAAAGGTGCAAGTGTCTTTATTACCTGCACAATCGGTCAAATAATAGTTGACTTCATTATATGCTTCTGAAAACTGAATGGTAAAAGGTTGAGAATTGGGCGGTGAAATTAATGCGTTTTCGTTCACCTGATAGGAAAATTGAAATCCTGCAATATCGCAATTGTCTGAAAAATTGGGTAAGTTAAATATCAACGATTCCATACAATCAGAATCGCTATCCTGCAAAATCATATCCAAAGGACAATCAATAATATTTGGTTGTTCCACATCAACTACCGAGAAAGTTGCAGAAGAAACAGCTACATTTCCACATTCATCCTCTACAATGAAATCAACAATTTCAGACCGGAATATTGAACTGATTGCCGATGGGCAAGTCGCTAAATCAAGTGTACCTGGAAAAGTCCCCGGAAAAGTATTGGCATCAGCTAAGTCGTATGAACCCGGCACTGCTGCAAACCATGTCAAAGCATTCAAAGGAGTACAATTATCAGCTGCTACGGCATTTCCATTCGCACTGATCCAATTTCCAAATTCTGCATTCAAACTAGCTTCGTCCATACAGGAAACTTGGCGATCATTTGCTGGAACGGAAAATATCGGTGCGTTTTGGTCAACGACATTTATTGTTTGGTTGAAAGTCTGTGAAATATTTCCACTTTGATCCGTTGCCCACCAAGTCCTTGTTAAAGTATATTCATTTGAACAAGATCCTGCCGAAAATATATCACTGGATTGCAAATCCGGATTAGGATCACAATTATCTGTCGCTATTGGTTGAGGGAAAGTAAGCAACTCATCACATTGTATTGTTATAGGAGTTTGAAGGTTGCTAAGAGTTGGCGGGGTGGTATCTATTACAAGAAGGTCAAAGTTATAATAACCTTGATTTCCAAAATTATCTTCTGCGATGTAGCTGATCAGAATCAAGTTATTAGGACTTATCAAATCTCCTTGTTGATAGCCGCCCGAAATCATATCCAAACTTAAATCCGCCACTGTACAAGGCGTACTTGTACAGCTAGCAATGATCGCAGCATCTCCACCCCAATCTAAAATTGCAGTACAATCCGTACCTACAAATAAGGTATCTGGACCACTATAATCAAAATTGAAAAACTGGGCATAGGAAGACAGGGTCAACAAGTTGACTACCACTAGGGAGATCAAAGCAGGAAAACATTTAAAGCATCTTGTCATGTACTATTTTTACCATGTATTGACTACTCATCCTCTTTATAAGTAATTCGACGGAATTATTTTCCCGTCCTTTATCAATACCTATCAATGCTTTTTTAGTTGGTTTTGCCGGTAGACAAGCTTGTTTTATGTATTTCTGAATTTTACACCTGGAAACAAGTCAGATTTTCCACCAGAGATATTCTTTGGTGTTGTGTTAGGTTGTTTGCTAGAATAGTAAGGTTTATAGCCTTATATGTTTGTCGGTTTTCAGAACGTTTAGCAAATATATAAAATAGGAGCTTTTTGACAGACTAACCACTGCTTTTTTATCTCTTATGTTAATTTTTGAGCATATCCATTTAGTGCTTAAGTGTCTCAAATAGCCAACTATTTCAATAGAAATACATAGAAAAAGCCTGCACTTTTTAAAAAATGCAGGCTTATAAATTGAATTTAAGATTAAGAATAAAGGACAATATGCTCTTTCGAGTTCATTCTCTTCAAGCATTCATATCTTAAAGAGCCGCTTTGCCTTCATTCGTTTGCATGTACTTTGGTATATTCAAACTTCGGGTCACTCATTCCTCTTCAGATTTTTTTTGCTCTTTGGTCTCACCTTCCACTAAACCTTGAAACTTCTTATCCTCCACATTTTCATCAAGAAAACCATTGATCTTATCTACATTAAAATTAGATACTATTTCCCCAAACTCGTTGATTTTGATGTCAAATCCTTTCAATTCATCATGAACCTCCGGATTTCCTTCTAATGGTTTTTTCTTTGGCATAACTTTAATCTTTATTCCTTATAAAAACTTAGGTTGCTTGAGCTCCGTCAAATGCATCATAGGCTTTCGCCAATCTTGCATTTACTTCTTCTTTACCAAGGAGCGACATCATATCAAACACAGAAGGGCCTTTCATAGTTCCCGAAACTCCTAATCTTAATATCGGAAGCACTGCTCCAAATCCTAATTCATGCTTTTCCATAAAAGATTTGATACAAGTTTCTACGGCTAGACCTGAATAATCATCAAGGTTTAACAAATCTTCCCGCATGGTTTCAAAGACAGGTCGCTTTTCTGTTTTCCATTTTTTGCGAACCATTTTAGCATCATATTCTCTTATCGGTTCGAAAAAGTAATACCCTGTTTCAACAAAATCAGTATAGAAATTCACTCGTTCTTTCATCAAGCCGCAAAAAGCAACTAAAAATTCGTCGCTGACTTCATAGCCTTTCTCTTTTACCAATGGCCTTACGACTTCTGCAAGGTCTTCATTTGAACTCGCAATGATGTATTGTTGGTTGAACCATTTCGCTTTATCAAAATCAAATCGAGCACCAGATTTTCCTATTTTTTCTACAGAAAACGCTTTAATCAATTCGTCTAATGTAAACACCTCTTGCTCTGTTCCTGGATTCCAACCTAGAAAGGCTAAAAAGTTAAGTACCGCTTTTGGATCGAATCCAAATTCTCTGAAACCCGTAAAAGAGTCTTCTTCTGTTTCTCCTTTCCAAGAAAGTGGAAACACAGGAATCCCAAATTTATTACCATCGCGTTTTCCTAATTTTCCTTTTCCCGTTGGTTTTAAAATCAAAGGCAAATGCGCAAATTCCGGCATAGTATCTTCCCATTCCAAAAAGCGATATAAGTATACATGGTGCGCAGTACTCGGCAGCCACTCCTCTCCTCTAATCACGTGCGAAATTTTCATATAATGGTCATCCACAATATTTGCTAAATGGTAAGTGGGCATTCCATCACTTTTCAGAATGATTTTATCATCCAGTTCATTGCTTTGAAAATTTACTTCGCCTCTTACCAAATCATTGATCCGAAGCGTTTCATCTTTTGGTATTTTTAACCGAACAGTATAATCGTCTCCTCTTTCTATTCTACTTTTCACCTCATCAGCGCTCAAGGTCAGACTATTGTTCATTGAAGAACGCGTATTGTTGTCGTACTTAAATACTTCTTTGCGGGCTTCAAAAGCAGAACGTTGAGCCTGTAACTCTTCCGCTGAATCGAATGCATAATAGGCACGCCCAGCATCAAGCAATTGTTGTGCATATTTGCCATACATTGATTTTCGCTCTGATTGTCTGTATGGTCCATAATCTCCTCCAATACCTGGTCCTTCTTCGGGCATAATCCCAAACCAACGTAAAGCCTCTATGATATAATCCTCCGCTCCAGGTACATACCTTGCTTGATCTGTATCTTCAATTCTCAAAATAAAGGTTCCTCCCATTTTTTTGGCTAAGAGGTAATTGTACAAAGCGGTTCTTACTCCTCCGATGTGTAATGCCCCTGTTGGGCTCGGTGCAAATCTTACTCTAAGGTTTTGCATATACTGGTTTAATTTTTAAAAAATAATATTCTTATGGAACAAGTAAATAATAAGTTGTAACAAAGGAGGGGAGTTATTTTTTTCTTTAATCAAGTCAAAAAACGCAGACATAGCCGTAGCTATGGCGAGTATTTTTGGCGATGAGTAAAGGAAAAAGAAACCTCAAACTGTTATAAATTATTGTTTTTTTGTTCCTAAATGGCAGCAAATTAACATCCTCTGCCGTTAAAGTATGTAAGACAATATGAGAATCCCAACAAGATTTTGAATTCAGTTAGTTCCCTATTATCAAAACGATGCACAAAGTTAAGAAATTAAAGAGCTAGCAGGTACTTTTGAACATATCAATGGACACTATAATTTTAAGTAGAATAATTTCCCAAAACCCGAACATCTACTAAAACAAAAGTCTAATTTTGCTTTTAAGCAAATTCAAATTTCTACCGCTGCTGATTTACCTACTGTTTTAGTCGATAAAAAAAAGATGTATTTAGTAAAAACACCTTCTTTCATTAAGAACCTCTTTCCCAATTTCATTTGGAGCGTGCCTTCAAAAGACAAAGTGATTTACCTCACTTTTGATGACGGCCCAATCCCAGAAGTTACTCCGTGGGTAATGGAAATGCTTGAGCAATACAATGCAAAAGGTACCTTCTTTTGTGTAGGTGATAATGTTCAAAAAAACAATGCTGTTTTTGAATCTTTGATTGAAAATGGACATGAAGTTGGCAACCATACTTTTAATCATCTTAATGGTTGGTCTTCTGAAAATGTACCCTACTTTCATAATATTCGCAATTGCGCAACATTAGTCAAATCAGAATTGTTTCGCCCGCCTTACGGAAAATTAAAGCCAAGACAAGCACAGTTTTTAATGAGACATTACAGTATAGTGATGTGGGATGTATTGAGTGGGGATTTTGATGAAAACATTTCGAAGGAACAATGTTTGAAAAATGTTTTGTCCAAAACAAAGGAAGGTTCTATCGTGGTTTTCCATGACAGTTTAAAAGCAGAATCAAAATTAAGATATGTTTTGCCAAGAGTGTTGGATCACTTTGCAAATCTAGGATTCCGATTTGAGGCGTTGGATAAAGAAGTCTGTATGAATTCAAACCGTTCTTTACATAAGAGCGCTTAGGCACGGCAATGTTTTTTTTATATAAAAATCAGGAAGTCGCTGCACGTATTCGTGCAGCGGCTTTTTTATTTTATTTATTGGCCAAACCAAAAGTCGTAGGCTCCGCTTCAGAAATAATTTGTGGAATCTCAGTTCGGATTCTTTTCTGTTGCTCTAGTTTGCAATCTGTATAATGACGTCCATAATTTTGCATGGCAAGGTCATCTTTCATTTCATTGTAGGCCGCGATAATTTCATTATAAACCTCGATGTACATTTTATAACTGGTCTCTCTATCATTTTGAAATGAAACCACCGCTTTTTGGGGAGATCGTGCTAGGTCATCTCTATTTTCAGGATTCAAGACAAACTCTTTGGTTAATCCTTTTACCTCTTCGAGTCGTGCTAATTTTCCTTCAATAAGTAAATCATTGTTCTTATTTACTTTAATCGCTAGTAGGTTCCGGGAACTGGTTTGACTAGGAGGAGGAGGAATGTCAGACCATGGAGGTAATTTGACCATTATTCCTTTATCCGCAACAATTGTCGTCGTCACCAGAAAGAAAATCAGCAATAAAAATGCAATGTCTGCCATCGAGCCTGCGTTGATGGAATTATCGACTCTTTCTTTTGTTTTTTTAAACATGCCTATCTTTATTTTGTTAATAGAATAGATTTTCACAAAATGACAGATAGTATTTCGACACAATTGGGAGGCAAAGGCACTAAAATTCAGCCTTTTTCAACTTAGAAGCTTTGTAATTAAGATGTAAAATTGGTCGATTTTGGTGGGAAGCATAGGTCGGTTTTAGTTTTTACCTATATATTTGTATTACTTTTTATTAAAAGCCTGAAGTTGTTTAAAAATGGAGATTGAACAATCTTCTATAATAGAAGCAACATTTCAATAATAAGAATATGGCTACCATATTCTAAAAACCAATTCTCGTGGGTGGACTTCAATATGTTGGATTTATAATACCTATACTATTATTAATGGTATGGCTTGAATATTATGTATCTAAAAAGAAAAAGGTTGACGCATATACCTTCAGCGATACAATGGTAAATATGTGTTGCGGACTTTTGGAAAGGTTGACAGACTTTTTCGTTGTGTTCATGCTCTATTTCATCCTTGACTTTTTTGAACAGTTTGCATTTTGGACCATTCCAAATACTGCCCTTACTTTTCTAATGGTTTTAATGGTCAGTGATTTTGCAGCCTATTGGCACCATCGCTTGAGTCATGAAATCAACTTCATGTGGGCTGCGCATATTGTACACCATCAAAGTGAGGAATTAAATCTAACAACTGTATTCAGAGTATCTAGTTTTGCGATATTTAACAGAATGCTATTCTGGTGGTGGATTCCTCTTTTAGGATTTTCATCTGAAATCGTAATTGCATCAACGGTCTTTATTGGTTTGTTTCAATTTGTAACACATTCTAGATTAGTAGGAAAATTAGGATTCTTAGAAAAGATATTTGTAACCCCTTCTCATCACCGTGTTCATCATGCAAGAAACCCAGAGTACATTGACCAAAACTACGGCCATGTATTTATTATTTGGGATAAAATGTTGGGGACTTTTGTACCAGAAACAGAAGAGCCTGAATTCGGGATAGTAAAAGGATTTGAAAGCTCCAATCCATACTTTGCCTACTTTTCTTATTGGTTAGACTTGTTTAAGCGAGCGGGTAAAATGAATAACTTGAAAGATAAAGTGCTCGTTTTTATAAAACCTCCGGACTGGACTGGTGAAGGAGAGGAATTTGACTTGCCGGAATTTCAAACGGATGAAAGTGGTAAAAGATTGAAGTATAAAAACCAAGTTCCATTCAGATTGCAGTTGTATATTTTCATCAACGTCATGATCATCTTTGCTGCTTTCATTTTGCTTTTATTAAAAGGAGAGTCTGACTTGACATCTTTGCAAGTAGGAACCTTGGTAGCCTTTATCGTTTACTCTGTTTTGTCAATGGGATTTTTGTTAGAACAAAAAAACATAGCCGTAGCCATAGAGTTAATTCGTTTGCCTTTTATACTAATCGCCTTACCGCTGATTTTTTATTATCTGCCTTATGGTATGATCGTAATTGGAATAGGAACAGTGGTGCATTTGGTTTTCGTTGTATGGCTTTTAAGATTGAGGAATTATTTCAAAAGCGATAAAAATGTGAACCCTACTGTCGCAAGAAGTTAGCAATAATTAACAGAATAAAATCTAGTCAAAAAGGATTATTAGGATGCGTCTTAATAATCCTTTTTTGTTTTTAAATGCCTTTAAAAACAAATGATGACCCCTTCTTTTTCATAGATAAAAAACCCTTTTTCGGCGAATATTCCTGTATTCTAAAGGTTAAATAGCCTTTTGCTTATCGCAATTAAAAACTAAATAGATTAGTTTTCAGTTATAATAAGTACTTGGATACTTGAGTATTGAAATTATAAACCTCTTTTCAATACCGAAAATTGATCGTTATGAAAAATGATAATAAATATACCCGTGCTTTTTCGGAGACAAAATTTTGGAAAAAGATCAAGCATTATGGTAAAACTGCTGGGCTCAAGACTATTTACTCTGCTTTGTTGATGTGGTATGCATATAAACGCAAAGAAACACCGGGTTGGGCAAAAAACATCATTGTTGGTACACTGGGTTATTTTCTCATGCCGATAGATGTCATACCGGATTTAACACCAATTCTTGGCTATACAGATGACGTAGGTGTATTAAGTGTAGGCTTAGTAACAATTGCAGGATATGTAAACGATGAAGTCCGAGAAAAAGCAAAAACCCATCTCACGAAATGGTTTGGAGAATATGACAAATCCGAACTAAAAGAAGTCGACGATCAACTTTAATAGAAAATTTCTATTCTAATCCTCTCAAGATCGCTCTGTTTTTAACCTATGGAAAACATTTGAATTTTGCAATATTGATTTTTTGCAAAATTATCCCTTTCTTACCAATAGTAAGAGCTGATTCCTCTTGTTTGCCTTTACTATATCTATGAACATACAAGAAGTTGCCCTTTTTCGACTTCTTTGAAAAAACGACACGATGAAGTATAAACAAATAAATACTGAACTTTTCAAGCTGAATAGAAGAAGGTTTACTAGGCAGATGAAAGATGATTCCATCGCCATTTTCCATTCCAATGATTTAATGCCACGCAACGGCGATCAATATTTCGACTTTCGACAAAACTCTGGATTCTTTGCACTTTCTGGAGTTGATCAGGAAGAATCGGTGTTGGTATTATTTCCAGATTGCGTAAAAGAAAAATTCCAAGAAGTTCTTTTTATCAAAAAAACCAATCCATACATTGCGACTTGGGAGGGACACAAACTGACCAAGGAAGAAGCCACTCAAATATCAGGTATCGAAAAAGTATTTTGGTTGGATGACATGGAGAACATTCTTCACGAACTCATATTGCTTTCCAAAAGAATTTACATCAATATCAATGAAAATGATCGCTTCATCACTGAGGTTAAACCTCGTGACTTGAGGGAAGCTAAAAAATTAATGGATCGCTATCCTGCTCACAAATACCATCGATCTCAGCCTATTCTCAAAAAACTTTTGATGATAAAATCCAACTTTGAAATTGAGTTGGTGCAAGAAGCAATCGACATTACGGACAAAGCTTTTCAACGAGTATTGGCTTTCACCAAACCTGGCGTAATGGAATACGAAATAGAAGCAGAAATCATCCATGAATTTATTCGAAACAGAGCCAATGGTCATGCTTATCATCCAATCATAGCCAGTGGGAAAAATGCTTGTGTTTTGCATTATACTGAAAACAATAGAGTGTGTAAAGATGGAGATATTTTACTAATGGATTTTGGTGCAGAATATGGCAATTACGCTGCAGATCTGAGTCGATCAATACCAGTGAATGGCCAATTTAACCCGAGGCAAAAAGCAGTTTACAAATCAGTACTTCACGTAATGAAAGAGGCTACCCAAATGCTGGTCCCAGGAATAAGCTTGGAAGATTACCATAAGGAAGTTGGTAAAATGATGGAAAGTGAATTACTGAGTTTGAATTTGATAAGTAAAACAGATATTAAAAATCAAAGAGATATTCCTGCTTACAAAAAGTATTTCATGCATGGGACTTCGCACCATTTAGGTCTTGACGTACATGATCTTAGTGATCGATATGCGCCGATTCAGGCTGGGATGATTTTCACTGTTGAGCCAGGTATTTATATCCCGGAGGAATCTTTAGGTATTCGAATAGAAAACAATATTTTGGTGACAGATAATGAGCCAATAGATTTGATGCAAAACATTCCGGTAGAAGTAGAAGAAATAGAAGAGTTGATGAATGCTGGAGTTTTGAATTAAGTAATTTTTAAAAAGAAAAAACGCAAAAACAAAAAAGCCTGTTGAAAAATCAACAGGCTTTTTTTATACTTACTTATTTAAAAAGTAATTTATTCTTGAACTCCTTGAATCAGGAGTGCGACTTCGTTATTCAATACTTCAATAAATCCTTTCTCAATTTTCAAAGTCATTTTTTCTCCACCTTGTTTCAAAATCCTTACTTCACCTTCTCCTAAAGCAGAGACAACAGGTGCGTGATTATTCAAAACTTCGAATTGACCAGTTACACCGGGAACTTTCACTGAGGTGATTGCTCCTTCGAAAATTAATTTGTCTGGTGATAAAACAGAAATATTCATTCAGTATTAATTTATTAAAATTTTGACGGAAATAAAATCGTCCTTTATTTTATCTGTCTTCTTAGTTTTCAGATTCAGCCAACATTTTCTTACCAGCCTCAATTACTTCTTCAATTGAACCTTTCAAGTTAAATGCTGCTTCCGGATACTGATCTACCTCACCATCCAAGATCATATTAAAACCTCTGATGGTCTCTTCGATTGGTACCAATACTCCTTTCAATCCTGTAAACTGCTCTGCCACGTGGAAAGGCTGTGACAAGAAACGTTGTACTCTTCTTGCTCTGTGTACAGCTACTTTATCTTCTTCAGAAAGCTCTTCCATTCCAAGAATCGCAATGATATCTTGAAGTTCCTTATATCGTTGTAAAATGAATTTTACTTTCTCAGCAGTACCGTAGTGCTCTTCACCAATAATTGCTGGATCAAGAATTCTTGAAGTTGAATCCAATGGATCCACTGCAGGATAGATACCTAAAGAAGCAATTTTACGCGAAAGTACAGTCGTTGCATCCAAGTGAGCAAAAGTTGTTGCTGGAGCCGGGTCAGTCAAATCATCTGCAGGTACATAAACCGCTTGCACAGATGTAATTGATCCTCGCTTCGTTGAAGTAATACGCTCTTGCATTATCCCCATCTCTGTGGCTAATGTTGGTTGGTATCCTACTGCTGAAGGCATTCGACCTAATAAGGCTGATACCTCAGAACCAGCTTGCGTAAATCGGAAGATATTATCAATAAAGAATAAGATATCACGACCTCCTGTTGGATCATTCATATCACCATCACGGTAATACTCCGCAATCGTCAATCCTGATAATGCTACTCTTGCACGTGCACCTGGTGGCTCATTCATTTGTCCAAATACGAAAGTTGCTTTTGACTGAGCCAATTCTTTATGATCTACTGTTGACAAATCCCATCCACCTTCTTCCATTGAATGCATGAATTTCTCACCATATTTGATGATACCTGCTTCCAACATCTCTCTCAATAAATCATTTCCTTCACGAGTACGTTCTCCTACTCCTGCAAATACAGAAATACCGTCATATCCCTTCGCAATATTGTTAATCAACTCTTGAATCAATACTGTTTTTCCTACTCCTGCTCCTCCGAACAATCCAATCTTTCCACCTTTCAAATAAGGCTCAATCAAATCAATTACCTTAATCCCCGTGAAAAGAACTTCTTTCTCAACAGACAAATCCTCAAATTTTGGAGGTTTTGCATGTATCGATCTTGCTGCATCCGTTTTTTCTACTTTTCCAATACCATCAATCGCTTCTCCTACTACATTAAAAAGACGACCTTTAATTTTTTCTCCAATAGGCATTGCTATTGGCTTTCCTGTATCTGTAACAACAGTACCTCTAGTCAAACCATCAGTAGAATCCATCGCGATAGCTCTTATACTATCTTCACCAAGGTGTTTTTGACATTCTAGTACCAAAATCTCACCAGAGGGTCTTACAATTTCTAATGCATTCAAAATATCAGGTACCTTCGTATCTGCTCCAGAAAAGCTTACGTCTACCACAGGACCAATGACTTGTTTAACTAAACCTTTATTTGCCATATTTTTATATTAAAATTTTAGTAGGTTCTCTAAAAATCGGTGCAAAGATATCCCTTTATCTCAAATAAACCAAAGTTTTTGAGGATATGAAATCAGATTATTGTCAATTTCGAAAAGGCTTTGAGATCTTGTCAACCGATCCTGGAGTTTCTTATTAAGAAAATATTATATTGACCTGATTCTTAAGTGATTATAATGAAGAACAAGCTTGTCAGCATTCTTATGCCAGTTTATAATGCAGCTCCTTTTTTAGAGGCTTGCCTCTCATCTATTTTGGAACAAAGCCATATTCACTGGGAATTGATTGCTGTAGACGATTTTTCAACGGATAATAGCCTTGAAATTTTACAACATTTCAGTTCTTTAAGCCCAAAAATCAAAGTCCTTTCAAATTCTTCCAAAGGCATTATTCCGGCCTTAAGACTAGCTTATGAAAATGCTATAGGCGATTTTATTACTAGGATGGATGCTGATGATCTAATGGTTCCATCAAAGCTGGAAGACCTAAGCACGCTTTTACGACAAAAGGGTAAAGGACATCTTGCTATCGGTTTGGTCGAATATTTTTCGGAAGGCGTTTTAAATAAGGGTTATAAAAAATATGAAGAGTGGTTAAACCTGCTCACCAATGCTGAATCAAATTTCACTGAAATTTATAAAGAATGCGTCATTCCTTCTCCTTGTTGGATGACCTATAAAGATGATTTTGAAAAATGTGGCGCTTTCAATTCTGATGAGTATCCCGAAGATTATGATTTGTGTTTTCGTTTTTATAAAAAAAAATTAGAAGTTATTTCCGTAAAAAAAGTATTGCACAAATGGAGAGACCATCCTTCGAGGAGTTCTCGCAATGATCCAAACTACGCCGACCAAAGCTTTATCAAAATGAAAGTGCCTTATTTTTTGGAATTGGATTTTGATAAAAACAAAACATTAGCTGTTTGGGGTTCAGGAAAAAAAGGAAAAGCAATCGTCTTGAAATTATTGGAACAAAATATCAAACCCATTTGGCTAAGCGATAACATAAAAAAAATCGGCCATGATATCTATGGTATAAAACCGGTGCATTTTGAGGAGGTAAAGAAAACTGAAAACGCGCAAATAATTATCGCCGTAGCTGGACCGGAGGATCAACTATTTATAAAAGAATATTTGCAAAATTTGGACGCGGATTGTTTTTGGTTTTGTTAAAAATGCAGCTTAAAGCTTCACTTTTAAATTGAATTGAATATTAAACAATAAAATCAGTAAATTACAGATACATCCAATTTTTATCCAACCTTAACTTAACTATTTGATGTACCAGAAAACATTAAAAGCAATCAACAAAAGAGTTCTTCCAAATAATTATCTATTCTCACCGGAGTGGATAGTTTTAGGAGTAAATAATGTCTGCAATTTGCATTGTAAAATGTGCGATGTAGGGACTCAAACACTTGAGACCAATTTTGCTCAAAACTTAATTGGTACACACCCAATCAACATGCCTTTAGATTTATTGATGAAAATCATGGATCAAGTAGCAGAGTTTTATCCAAAAGCAAAATTAGGTTATGCTTTCACCGAGCCTTTGGTCTATCCGCATCTTGAAGCCTCATTGATTTATGCAAAAGAAAAAAACCTAGAAACATCTGTTACAACGAATGCTTTAACGTTGCGACAAAAAGCAAAAAGTTTAGTTTTTGGTGGCTTGAAAGATCTTTTCATTTCACTGGATGGCCCACAAGATATTCATAATGAAATTAGAGGCCACAAAAAATCTTTTCAAAAAGCCGTGGAAGGAATAGAAGCCGTCCTTGAATTAAACCCCAAGATGGCTATTTCAATCTTTTGTGTTATCACAGAATGGAATATAGGTTACTTAAAAGAGTTGGCAGATTTTTTCAAGGATTATCCTTTGGTCCAATTAGGATTTATGCATACCAATTTTACACCACAAGAAATTGCGGACACTCATAATCAGACTTGGGAAGGTCTATATCCTGCTACCGCTTCGAATGTTGAAGAAGTCAATATTGACAACTATGATTTGGATTTGCTGTGGGAAGAAATGAAAGCCATTAAAAATTCCCAATACGCTTTTCCTGTTAGTTTTTCCCCTGAAATCTCCTCCATCGAAAAATTGAAAGAATTTTACCTCGAACCTCAAAAAATAATCGGTAAAGGTTGCAATGATGTTTGGTCCAACATTATGATAAAATCAGATGGAAGTGTCATCCCATCGCATGGTAGATGTTACAACATAACGCTTGGTAATATTCATGAACAATCTCTCAAAGAAATTTGGAATTCGACAATTTTGCAAAAATTCCGTTCAGACTTGAAAGCTTGCGGAGGACTTTTCCCTGCTTGCAGTAGATGTTGTAGCGCTTTTT
>CALIAG010000327.1 GCA_938041325.1 uncultured Saprospiraceae bacterium
GCTGGAAGAAAACTGAAGTCGATTCCGAGATCTAATTTAATCTGCCGCATTCCTCCGATTACAAGAAGCAATATTACAGAGATTACAATCGCTGCAATATTCAGCTTTTTTGCGAGTTCTAAATTACTATTTTCATTTTTCGTTGAAGCTCAATTCATTTGGTTCAGTGCGGGGCATCAATAAAGCCATTTGTTCTACCAATCGCTTAATTTCTTCTCCTTTCTGAAGGTTATAATAATTTCGAATTTGTTGCTTTGCGTCTGTTAATATAAGGAAGGAATAATCATTGGGGACACCGCTATTCATCTTTGAGGTTTGAAGAGAATCTGCTCCGTCCACCAATACTTTTCCAGTAGGGAGTTTAAATGCAGTTGCTGGCCAAGCCTTGTCGGATTCCAAAACCATACATTGAGGATAATCTTTGAAACCATATTTCTCAATTCTTGCGCCTTGGTCTTTTCCGCTGGCATTTATCGCAGCAAATAAAATATCATTGCGGTCATCAAATTGGCCATGCAGCAAGGCCATTTTTTCAATAATTAAATCGTTTTGCTGATCGTTCTCTGTCAGTATTCCTGTCAAGACTACTCTTGTAGAAAAACTATCAGCAGTAAGAATATGTCCTTTGTTTGTTTTAAAATTAAAGTCAGCGTAAGTTCCGTACTTCCTGAGTTCTTTCATGGAAGTTTTCTGGTAATCGTACCCTGCGCTCAGGTAATACCAGGATATCAATGGCGCAACAACTATAAAAAAAGCAAGCAATGCAAATTGCGCCGTTTTTTGAAGAGGAGTCTTTTGTTGTGGAGCTTCACTCATAATTTATGTGTAAAAAAAACAGCGAGAATTGGACCCTCGCTGTTTTTTATATTTTTCATTTAATACGTGTTCCAATACTAATAGAACACTAAAAAATTGATTTTGTTTGCTTGTCGAGTAAAATAGAACTCGTTTTTTTTGGCGCTTCAATTTCATTCTTTTCTTTGATCAATTGCCTTCTTTCTTTCCAAGAATTTCCTTCATGGAAAAATGCAATTATTGCCCAAACCAAAAGTAAAACTGGAAGTAATACACTCATTCGCAAGCCTTTTACTTCTGCTCCCATATGCATGAATTCGTAAATGATATAATAGGCTTTATAAATAGACAGTCCTGCGATTAGAACTCCAACAACCATCACCAATACCATACTGTCTCCTGGATCATATCCAAGGTGACCTTTACCGAATAAAGAAATTACAACTTCGATAAGTGTAACTGCAGCAAGCAACCACATTCCACGGAATACCAGTTTTTTTGAATCTTCGTAATTAAGATGTCCCATTTTATTAAGGATATTTTAGAAGGATTTTATTTCCGAACTAGAAGTTTTGAATTTACTTCACCTGTATCTGGAATTTTAAACCCTGTAATTTAATTATTGACAATTTATTTTTTCAACAGCAGCTTATAGCAAGTAGAATACAAGGAATACAAACACCCATACTAAATCTACAAAGTGCCAGTATAAACCAATTTTTTCTACCATTTCATAACCGTTTTTACGTCGTACATATAAACCACTAGCGACGTTCAAACAAATGATTATTAAAAATACAACACCAGAAAATACGTGAAAACCATGAAATCCAGTTATAAAGAAGAATAAGGCACCGAACTGTTTCGGACCAAACTGTTCTGTTCCTTTCTCTCCACCATCCGTAACAAAATTTCTTTTTGTCCATTCTCTTTCACCTTCCGCATTTACTCCAGTAGAATGTATCAAATAGCTATCTCCAACTTCGAAACGTTCGCCTTGTTGACCAGCAGGTAGTGCATGTCCATGTGTATCATCTGTGTAATAACCACTGTCCTCATGGGTACCAAACGGATTAGTCAATACAGTCATGTGCTCATGTCCGATTAAGTTATTCCATTCCCAAGCTTGACAACCTAGAAATCCTAAACCACCAATAATGGTGAGTACCATCCAAAAGACTACTCCATTTTTGTTTTCTCTATGTCCTTCTTGTACTCCCCGAACCATGGTAACGGAAGAAAGAATCAAAAGGAATGACATGAAGGTTACGAAAATCAAAGGAGCTCCTGTCTCTGCTGAAAAGAGATTATGGATTCCAAATGGCGCTGTTTTAAAAACAAAATCAGGTACAGGCCATGTAGGCATTGTAAACCTTAATGCTCCGTAAGCAATCAAAAATCCCGCAAAGGTAAAAGCATCCGACAAAAGGAAATACCACATCATTAACTTGCCATAACTTACCTTAAAGGGTTGTGCTCCACCATCCCAGGCATCTCCCTCGTTTTGATGTTTTGCGTCTTCGTGTACTACTGTTTCTGTAGCCATTTCTTTTTAAAATTTTATTCTACAAAGTCCGAAATTGGTCTTCGTTTGTTAATAGTTATTTCTAATGTTGTTAAGCTCTTACAAAAAATACCAGCAAATAAATCCAAAGGATTCCTACAAAGTGCCAGTAAATCAAAGTCAATTCTAATCTGAGCTTTCTTTTTGGAGTCACTGAAAATTTCAATGAAAATGCATGGATCAATGCTATGATCAATGCGGTTACTCCTCCTAAAATATGTGCCGCATGTACTCCTGATATCACGAAAATAAATGAACTACTAGGATTGGTTTCTAAATAAATCCCCATACTGTTCATATCCATCCAACCTGAATACTGCCAATACAAAAACAATAGGCCTAATAAGAAGGTCGCGACCAATAAAACTTTGTAGGGTACTTCTTTTCCTTTCTTGAAAAAAATAAAAGAAGCATGCAAACAAAGACTACTCAGTACCACGACTCCTGTGTTGTAAAAAAACTGTACAGGTAAATTGAATTCTAACCAATTTCCTGCAGCTTGTCTTACGATGAAAGCACTCGTAAACCCCGTGAACATCATCACAATACTTGCGCAAGCAATGTAAAGTGCGAATTTCATTGGATGTATTCGGCTGCTCGTAGAACGATTATTATCACTTGTAGCCACACTCATAATTTCAAATTTTAAAAATTCCTAGAAAAGGTTTTACAACTTTATTTAAAACCCTTAAAAAGATTGTTTCGCTTAAATCTTATCAGCAAGTAAAAAGATTAAAGCTAAAGGCAAATAGAAAAAAGAACCAAACATCAATTGAAGTGCTGTTTTTCTATCGCATTTTTTATAAAAGTTCCATGATAAGTAAGCATAGATGATTCCTAAAACTAGCAATCCTATCATTGATACAAATCCTGTTACTCCTAAGTAAAAGGGTATCAAACTTACTGGAATTAAAATCAAAGCATAAATCAAAGATTGGAGTCCTGTATTGCGATCTTGCTTATTTTCAGCTGGCAATAACTTAAAACCAGCATTCAAATAATCTTCATGTCCCAACCATGCAATCGCCCAAAAGTGAGGCATTTGCCATAAGAACTGAACTGCAAATAATGCAATCGCCAAAACAGTAATTTCTCCTTGTACAGCCACAGTACCAATCATCATTGGCAAGGCTCCAGGTACCGCACCGATCAAAACTGCAATCGGAGAGATCCTTTTCATTGGTGTGTAAACAAAAGAATAACTGACCAAAGCCATCATTCCAAGGAATGCTGCCCAAGGATTAAATAAGGCCAAAGCACTGATTCCAAACATCGTCATAAATCCGGCTAACATTACTGCCGATGACGTACTCATTCGGCCTGTTGCCAATGGACGGTTTTCTGTTCGCTTCATCAACTTATCAAAATCTTTTTCAAGAACTTGATTTAAAATATTAGAAGCACCTGTTACCAAAAATCCGCCTATGATCAAAATCAAAACTTGCGTAAAGCTCACCACTCCTTCTACAGCAATCAACATTGCCATGACGGAAGTAAACAGAACTAAAGCAGTCAATCTACCTTTCACCAACATATTGAGGTCGGAAAGTCTTTGCTTCCAACTTACCTCAATTTGATTCTCTATGGATTTACTCTTGATCAATTCGTTTATCTTACTTTATTTTATCAATTGGTATTAGTGCATTTCACTTTCGCCCTCTTGTGGAGGAACAATTTGTGGAATGTAATCTTTACCATCTTTTCCATAATCATATGCCCAACGGAATACTTGTGGAATTTTACCAGGCCAGTTTCCGTGTCCTGTTTCAATTGGAGTAGTCCATTCCAAAGTCGTTGCATTCCAAGGATTCTTAGTTGTCATTTTCTTACCATACCAAATGCTATAGAAGAAATTGATTACCATTAGAATCTGCAAAAAGAAAACTACAATTGCAGCAATGGTTATGAATTTATTCATTTCATCGAAATGAGAAAATGCTTGAAATCCTTCGAAGCTATAGTAACGTCTTGGCACCCCTGCTATTCCTAAATAGTGCATTGGCCAAAAGATTGCGTAAGCTCCAATCAATGTACCCCAGAAATGTATTTTTCCTAAAGTCTCATTCATGAAACGGCCAAACATTTTAGGATACCAGTTGTAAACACCGGCGTACATCCCGAAGAAGGCCGCAATACCCATTACAATATGGAAGTGGGCTACAACAAAATACGTATCGTGCATTTGAATATCAATCGCAGAGTTTCCTAAGAAGATACCAGTCAATCCACCAGATATAAACATGGATACAAATCCAATTGCAAATAAACAAGCGGTTGTGAATCTTACATTACCTCCATACAAAGTCGCAATCCAGTTAAATACTTTCACTGCCGATGGCACAGCAATGATCAAAGTAAAGATTACGAAGAAGTTAGAGATGAAGGGGTTTACACCAGACATAAACATATGGTGCGCCCAAACGATGAAGGATAAGAAACCAATTGCAAGAATCGAATAAACCATCGCTTTGTATCCAAATATCGGTTTCCTTGAATGCACTGCAAGTACTTCTGAAACCAATCCCATTGCGGGCAGGATAATAATATATACTTCAGGGTGTCCTAAGAACCAGAACAAGTGTTGGTAAAGTATTGGACTACCTCCAACATGATCTAATGCTTGTCCACCTACAAATATTTCACTTAAATAAAAACTCGTTCCCAAACCTCTATCACACATCAACAACAAGAAAGCTGATACTAAAACAGGAAATGATAAAAGTCCTAAAATTGCGGTTACAAAGAAAGCCCAAATTGTCAATGGCATTCTCCACATACTCATCCCTTTTGTTCGAAGGTTCAATACTGTGGTGATGTAATTAATTCCTCCAAGTAGAACAGAGACCACAAAGAAAACCAAACTCAAAGTCCACAGTGTCATACCTGCTCCCGAACCTTGCGAGGCTTGGGGCAATGCACTTAATGGAGGATAAGCGGTCCAACCACCTGAGAATGGTCCAGTACTAAGGAACAAAGAAGCAAACATGATGCTACCAGATAAGAAAAAGAACCAGTAGGAAAACATGTTCAACATCGGCGATGCCATATCTCTTGCACCTAATTGCAATGGGATCAATAAATTACTGAATGTTCCACTCAGCCCAGCAGTCAAGACAAAGAAAACCAGTATGGTTCCGTGCATTGTCACTAATGCGTAATAGAAATCAGGAGCTAGTGTACCTACTCCTTCACTTACTACTATCCATTGACCAAGAAGTGGTTTCAACCATGCCATATTTTCTTCAGGAAATCCTAATTGAAGTCTGAATATAATTGACATCGCTGCACCGATAATTGCCCAAAACATCCCTGTAATAAGGAACTGTTTTGCAATCATCTTGTGATCCATCGAGAAGATGTAATGCGTAATAAAATTAGATTGGTACTTATCACCATGATGATGGTCATGAAAA
>CALIAG010000328.1 GCA_938041325.1 uncultured Saprospiraceae bacterium
TGTGACTTACGTTTTGATCGCTTTATAAGGGTGCGACCACTCTGTGGTCGAAGAGCTTGTATTGTGGCATTTGTTAACGTAAGGTGACCGCTCTGCGGTCATGAATCGCAGTTTTGTGAGGTAATATAATTAGCCCGTTCAAAGGTCTAACAACTGAACAGGCGACCACTCGATAGTCGAAGAGCCATCTATTCTAGGATTGGTTAACGTAAGGTGACCGCTCTGCGGTCATGAGTCAAAAGCTGATCAGTCTTGGCTTATAAATCCCCTCTTGATATTAGGTTTGATCAATTTTAGAAGATATGAAGATTCTGTGGTCATGAATCAGCAAAAAAATGTGCCCATTCATGTAGATGAATGGGCACGTTAACAAAAAAGGCTTACAAAATTTTCTCTCTCGAGAAAATACTCTTTGAATTTTCAAGATTGGAATTCCTTTTCAAGAAAATTATATCTTTTAATAGATTGTTTTTTTCAATCTTTATTTTCAAATCAAAATTATTTTTAAGACATCATATACTTCCATCGTTGCTAGCCTGTACAACAAGCAGCAAAGGAAGAAGATGTTAGATTGTTACCTAGCGTAATTTGGGGAATTGCACTAGATAACAATGTCACAATAAGAAGTAAAAGTAGTTTTTGTGAAAAAAGAAAGAGACTTGAATTAAGTTCGATCTTTTATAAGAAAAATTTGAGTTGTTTGTTTTGTAGGATTATAAAGTTGTTAGTTATTTGGGGTTAATAAAAGTTGTGTTGGTTATTTTTAATTACAAAACAAATATATTACTTCTTAAGGTTTTTACATGATTTTCACCGTTGAATGTTCTGAATGGTTCGTTTTATGTTCTGAATGGTAAACCACCTTAACATTTGCGGCGTTTTCTCTATCATATAACATTCAATTGACTTAATAATAATTTCCTTCTTCCTCGGCTTATTGGAATGGCCTCTCCACTTACATATACGTTTTGACTATCAAAATGACTTACATGCTTCAGGTTGATAGTAAAACTTCTATGCGTTTGGAAAAAATGCTCTTTGGGAAGTTGTTCTGTAAAGTCTTTGAAAGTAGACCTTTGCAAGATGCTTTCTTCTTCCTTCAAAAATACTTTCACATATACGTGATCAGCCTGAATATATAAAATGTCACTAAGTGGAATAATTACTTTTTTGAGTCCATCATGTAGCGTCATTGTTCTTTCTTGTTTTTGGCTTGCTATATGACTATGCATTGCTATTTCTATCGTAGAAAATAAACTTTCCTTTCGAACAGGTTTGGGTAAATAGCCTGCTGGAAAAGTTTCTTTTGCAGCATTGATGCTATTGGCATCCATCATTGAAGTAAGAAAAATAAAAGGCTGATTGTTATGCGTTTGAATATATTTTGCAAAATCAATTCCTGTTTTATCCCCACTTATTCTAATGTCCAATAATACGATATCCGGATTCTCTTTATCATAAATGGTTTTGGCTTCTTCAAAAGAAATAGCTGAGCCTACCACCTCATGATTTTTTTCCTTTAAAAATCGTTCTAAAGTATCCGCAATAATGATCTCGTCTTCGACTATCAAAACTCTAAATTTATTCATACTCGGGTGTTTACTTTCTCTTTAAAAAATACAGATGAATAGGCTCCGTTCCTATTCGACGTTTCTAATTTTCCATCCAATTGCCGCACCATACTATTCAACAAATAGGCCCCTAGGGCTCCTTCTCTTTCTTCTAGAATTCCTTTTGGAAAACCTGGACCATTGTCTCGATAATCCAAACAATAGCCATCCTTCGAATCTCTAAGACTTATTCCTATTTTGAGTTTAGAACCAGCTTCATAAGCATATTTCAAACTATTATTGATCAATTCTGTCAGAATGATTCCGAAGGGGATTAAAGTTTCTTGATTAAAATATTTATCAATGATATTAATGTCAAAACTCGGTTTTTGGTCGCTCTTTAAAAAATTACTAAAATGGTTACAAAGCTTAACCGTATAATCACTCAAGTTGACTAAGTCTACACCTTCTTTTTGGTATAAAATTTCATGTATGGCCGCTATGCTATAAATTCTACTTGACATTGCTTCCATACTTTTTAAAGCCAACGGGTCTTGAATTTCGTCTCTTTGCAATTCCATTATTCCCAGAATAACTTGCAAATTATTTTTTACTCTATGATGCAATTCTCCTTGGAGCAGCACCTGTTGTTTTAGAGAATTAGATAACTCTTTGTTTGTTTTATTAATTAAATTCTTTTGTTCGCTTGTTTTTATATTTGCTTTGCGAAGTTGTATATAACTATATGTGAGGCCGGAGGCAAAGGTTACCAAGATTAGAGAAAAAGCCCACAACCAATATCTTTTTTCCTTTTCAAAACTCAGTTCTCGCGCTTGTTCCTTTATCATTTGCTCTTTCTTCTCATCTTCATATCTTTCATTAATTTCTGCGACTTCACTGTCATTCGCATCATAGATATCGTCCAATTCCATTTCGTATCCCTTTCGCATATAAAACAAGGCAGAATCAGGGCGATTGAGCGCTTTGAAGATTTCAGATTTACGCTTGTAGGCCGTATAGGCCATCCAAGTTTCATCGTTCCCCATTTCTTTTGCTTTAGCTGCATATACCAAAGAAGAATCACTAAGTGCCATTGCTAATTTTGGCTTTTGATTCCTCAAGTGCAATTTGCATAAGTTGAGAAGAGTTGCGCCGTATCCTGACCAGTCTTCCACTAATTTCCATCGTGCTCCAGCTTTTTCAAAATGATAAACCGCTTGTTTATAGGCAGAATCCGAAAGCAGCATTCCAAGCAGTAAATGACCTACTGCTTCCTCTTCATACAAACCATATAAAGGGGCTGTAAGAATGACCTCCTTTGCATAGTACATGGCAGAATCTTTATCTGCATAAATTCTGTGATAAGAAGAAAAGCGAATGGCAAAGCGGGGATAAATGGAATCTAATTCGTGTGAAGTGATCAGTGAATTGGCTTTTTGCAAATGATCGTAACATTGATCTGTAAACGCTAGTTTTTCAAAAAGTCTTGCCAAATCGAGGGTAGCATTCGCTGCTACATCCCATAGCTCAAGTGCTGTACTTTTATCCGCAACACTTAGTAGTTTTTCGATAGCGAGTTCATCTTGATGATCTCTTTCTAAGGCTTGTGCTTGTCTCAACTGCACATTCAAACCAAACGGAGTCTCTAACTCATCGGAAGCAATCAAATCTACCATGAGTTTGGTCAAAATGATATTAGCTGAATCATTTTTAAAAGATTGGAGAAATGCTAAAGCTCTTGTGAATTCTTGGTTGCGATTGGATCTTTCAATAGGTTCGTGTGACAACACAGAAGTGTTTATCACAATGAGAAAAAGGCCTACAATTAGTGTTGCTTGTTGGGGACAGACTCGCATTTAGCTGAGGCTATATTTTAAAAGGTTCTATTAATACGTACCTTTTGTGCGGACTTGCTTGGGGAAAACAGCGTTTTTGCGATCGCTGTTATAATCTGAGTTCCATTCGCTTTTAAGAATTGAGAAACTCAGATCATGACAAATATAATAAATATAATTCCAATATTTGGGAAGAATGTGAAGATTGATTTGTAAAAATTTTGGGTTGTTAAGTACTTTTTCACTTCTCTAAAAGAAGTAAGCAGAAGGAGATGAATCCGGTAATATTAAGTATGCAGGATTTATAAACTAAATTTTCTTGTTAAACTTTATATTTTTGAGGGTGGGTATTCTTTTTATAATTCATCTATTACAACCTGCTCAAGATCAATAAATTCTTTATTTAGATGATTGAAATCTTTATCAATCGTGAGTAGTTTCAAATTCAGGA
>CALIAG010000329.1 GCA_938041325.1 uncultured Saprospiraceae bacterium
AGAACGGATTAATGATTTAACGGTTGATGAGGCTGGAACTATTTATGGAAGTGGGACTAAAAGTGGAAAATTATTTTCATTAAAAAATGGTAAAATAAAGATCCTGAAAACAGATTTAGAATGGCCAAACGGCGTGCTTTATGAAAAAGGAAACGTACTTATTGGGCAAGGTGATAAAACAATTATAAGCTATAATTTAAATGACAAAAAATATAAAGTAATTGCTTCAGAGATTTCCAATCCAGATGGAATTGTAGCCATCGGGAATGGAGATTATCTGATTTCAAGTTGGCAAGGATTAATCCATTACGTAAGCAAAGATGGCAAAAAAACGCTGCTATTGGACAGCACAAAAGCTGAGATAAATTCGGCAGATATCTTCTACATCCCATCTAAAAAAATGTTGCTTGTTCCAGCAATGTTAAACAATAAACTCATAGCATACACTTTAAAAGATGAAAAATAAAACAATAGTATTCCTGTGTTTTTTCCTTACAGGGTTGTATTCTTTTGCTCAAGAAAATACAATTCCACTGATTGAGGAAACTATAAAAATTGATGGACAATTAGATGAAAAGGCGTGGAGTGAATTGCCAACGTATTCTGATTTTAATAATTTTTATCCAGATGATATTGGTAAGGCCAAGAATCAAACGGAAGTAAAGTTGTTTCACAATGGAAGCTATCTTTACATTTCAGCAATCTATACGGATACGACGAGCACTTCAATGATTAGCTCTTTGAAAAGAGATGATTTTGTGGGGATAATTCTCAATAGTGATAATTTTCAAGTAGTGATTGATACCTATAATAAAAAGAGCAACGGGTATTTTTTTAGTGTCAACACGAGCAATGCCCAGTTGGATGGATTAGTGAGTTTCAATGAGTCAAGATACGACATGAATGAAAGCTGGAGTACGATTTGGCAATCAAAAACAAAGACAGAAGGAAACAAAAAGATTTTTGAAATAGCCATTCCATTAAAGGCACTTAATTTTGATGCTGAAAATTCTAAATGGGCCTTGAATTTTATTATGCGAGATAACAAAGCCAACAATTGGATGACCTGGACCGATATGCCGAGAAACTATATTCAGCATGATTTACGGACCACGAAAACTTTTACAATTGATGATTTACCTAAAACAAGAGCTTCGAAGTTCATTGTAATCCCATCTATTAGTTACAATTATTCAAGCGATGTAAAAAATGAAACAAGTCAATCGAATTTTAAACCCAGTTTGGACGGACAATTTAGTTTGACTTCCTCTTTAAAATTAGACGCCACTATTAACCCTGATTTTTCTCAAATTGATGTTGATCAACAAGTAACCAATTTGACTCGATTTGCGATTAATTTTCCTGAACGGCGCAATTTTTTTATTGAAAACTCAGACTTATTTTCCAGCTTAGGAACAGATGAAGTTAATCCGTTTTATTCAAGGCGAATAGGGAGCAACAGCGATATTCAATTTGGCTTAAAGGTATCTGGGAATATCACTGCTAAATCTAGAATTGGGATTTTAGATGTACAAACTCAAGAAAGCGATGAGTCTAAATCTCAAAACTATGGGGCATTTGTTTTTCAACAACAGTTGTCTAAAAGATTTACAACAACTGCATTTTTAATCAATAGGCAGGAAACGGATGACTTGAATTTTAAGGAAGATTTCAATAGAGTTACAGGCTTGAATCTCAACTATAAATCTGTGGATAATAAATGGACAGGTATCGCAAATTTTGGGAAGAGCTTTTCTGAAAACATAAACGATAAAAACAGTTTTTATAATCTAAGTGCTGACTACTCAACCAAAAAAGTACAAGGTAGTCTTGGCTTTTTAAAAGTTGATAGAAATTACATAACTGATGTTGGTTTTACGCCTCGGCTTTACAATTTTGACGCGCGGAACAATATTGAAATACGAGAAGGCTATTCTAGAACCAAAGCAGATCTTCTATTATTCTCCTATCCGCAAGAATCTAAAACCATTCAAACCATTCGATATTTCGGAAGCAATACCGTTTACTTTGATGAAATTGGAAAGGTATCTCAATCGCTGTCTTTCTACAATCACGCGATTTGGTTTAAGAACGCATCAGCAGTTTACATTAACGTAAACCATAAGTATGACAATTTAAAATATGCCTTTGATCCTTTAGGTAATGGGAATGTTATAACGCCTGGCACCTATAATTATGGAACAGTACGGATAGGTTACAACTCCGTTACGAATAAAAAAGTCTCCTTTAATGTAGATGCCACCTATGGCAAATACTATAGTGGGAATATTTCTAGTTTCTCAGCAGATGCAACCTATCGATTACTACCCATTGCAAAGTTTGGAGTTGCTTATGAATTCAATTATTTAAATTTAAAAGAACTGGGGAGTACGCCATTCCATTTGGCACAGTTTACAGGCGAAATCTTTTTTAACAATCGTTTAAACTGGACGACTTATTTGCAGTACAATACGCAACGCAATAATTTCAACATCAACAGTCGATTGCAATGGGAATACAAACCATTGTCCTATTTGTATTTAGTCGTTTCCGATAATTACAATCAAGATCTTTTTCGAACCAATTGGGGGGTGGCTTTTAAAATGAA
>CALIAG010000330.1 GCA_938041325.1 uncultured Saprospiraceae bacterium
AACTACCGAAAACCGAAAGAACCCCGAACTACCGAAAACCGAAAGAACCCCGAACTACCGAAAACCGAAAGATTCAAGAACTACCGAAAACCGACCTTACCTCGCCGGCAAAACTTTGCCTCGAACTTCCCCAAAGCCTACTCGCATTCCATCCTTCTCACAATATCCTCTCATTATAACGGTATCGTTGTCTTCTATAAAAGCTCTTTTTTCACCGGAATCCAATGTTACTGGATTTTTACCAGAGTGAGATATTTCCAACATCGATCCAAAGGAATTATTGTCTCTTCCGCTGATTGTTCCGGAAGCCATCATGTCTCCTACTTTTGTATTGCAACCATTCACGGTATGGTGCGCCAACTGTTGCGACATATTCCAATACATAAATTTGAAATTGGAGTTGCTCACGACTGTTTCCTTTTTGCCTTGTGGCTGTATGCTGACTTGTAAGTTGATATTGAAATTTTTATCTCCTTTGTATTTTAAATAAGGCAACACTTTTGGTTTTTGAACCGGCCCTTTTGTGCGAAAAGGTTCGAGCGCATCCATGGTGACTATCCAAGGAGAAATGCTGGATGCAAAGCTTTTACCTAAGAATGGTCCCAAGGGAACATATTCCCATTTCTGAATATCTCGAGCTGACCAATCGTTGAAAAGCACTTTGCCGAATATGTAATCCTCTGCTTCATTTACTGGAATAGAATTTCCTAATTTATTTTCCTTGCCTATTATAAAGGCTGTTTCTAATTCGAAATCAAGGCGGCCCGAAGCTTTAAAAATTGGCTTGTCCGCTCCCACTGGCATGACTTGCCCTTTTGGGCGATGGATTGGTGTTCCACTAACTACAATCGATGATGCACGACCATGGTATCCTACTGGAAGGTGACGCCAGTTTGGAAGAAGGGCGTTTTTAGGATCGCGAAACATTTTACCCAGGTTTGTTGCATGTTCAATGCTGGAATAAAAGTCAGTGTAATCTCCTACCGCAACAGGCATATGCATTGTTGCTTTGGATTGAGCAATCAAAACTGCTCTTTTCCCAATGAGTGGCGATTTTTTACTGGACAACAATTGTTGAACTTTTTTACGAAGTCTGGATGTTTTTGATTTTCCGAGGCTTATAAAATCGTTCAGTGTATTTTGACTAAAAACTTTTTTATCAATTTTCAAAGCATCAAAATGTCCCAATCTTGCAACAGCTGCTAGATCAAGAATTTGATTTCCAATGGCGATGCCTACTCGTGGTTTCCCATTCTTTATTGAAAAAATTCCAAATGGTAAATTGTGAATTGTAAAATCTGAACCTTCAGGGATCTGTACCCAGGAACTTTTATTTGGCATGTGGTTTCTCTTTTTTTATTTATCTAAAAAAAATATTTGATTCAATTTGCTTTTAAACTCAATGATTATTCTCCGGTGTATCGAGCCAAGACTGGAAATATTTTCCATCATCAATTTTCAAAGCATCTTCTGTTACCATCAATGGTTTGAACGTATCGATCATTACGGCTAACTCATGGGTTTCCTTTTTCCCAATACTTCTTTCATAAGCTCCGGGATGTGGGCCATGAGGAATACCACCCGGGTGTAAGGTGATGTAACCTTCGTCAATATCGTTTCTGCTCATGAAATCTCCATCCACATAATACAACATTTCATCCGAATCAATATTGGAATGATTATAAGGTGCGGGTATTGCCTTTGGATGGTAGTCGTAAAGTCTTGGACAAAACGAGCAAACGACAAAAGCTTTTGTTTCAAAAGTCTGGTGAACCGGAGGGGGTTGATGCACTCTTCCAGTAATTGGTTCGAAGTTATGGATGGAAAAACCATAGGGATAATTGTATCCATCCCAGCCTACAACGTCAAAGGGATGTGAGGCATAAACCAATTCGTGCAATTGGCCTTGTTTTTTGATTTTCATTAAAAACTCTCCTTTTTCATCAAAGGTCTCCAATCCTGAGGGACGAATATAATCTCTCTCACAATAGGGAGAGTGTTCCAATAATTGTCCAAACCAGTTGCGGTATCTCTTAGGCGTATAAATAGGATGAAAAGATTCTGCGAATAAAATACGGTTGTCTTCTGTATCAAAATCAATTTGATAAATCATTCCCCTTGGAATAATCAAATAGTCGCCATATTTAAATTCAATATTCCCCACTAAGGTTCGGAGGGTACCTGTGCCTTTATGGATGAATAATAGTTCATCAGCGTCTGCATTTTTATAAAAATAGTCACGCAAAGATTTTCGAGGTGCAGCCAATCCAATATGTACATCAGAGTTGACCAAAAGCGGAACCCTGCTATCTAAAAAGTCATCTTTTGCTTCGACATTAAAACCAACCATTTTTATTGCCCGCATGTTTTTCTCAACAGCGATCTTTGGACTTACATTTGTTGATTTTAAAATTTCTTTGACCATTGTTGGCCTATTGACATGATAAAGCAAAGAAGACATTCCATCAAAACCAATGGTTCCAAAGAGTTGTTCATAGTATAATTCACCATTGGGTTTATTGAAAATGGTATGTCGCTTTGGTGGTATCTTTCCTAGAGTATGGTATATCGGCATCTGAATTAGTTTTGGTGAACAAGCGTTCATGTAAATATACTAAAATCCTCTCTTATAAAAATAATTCCCACAAGCTAGTTAGCGACTTTTGACTATTTACTGCATTTCTTAGCGTCTAATTTTAAACTCCTCAATAACAAGCAGCTTTATGCAAGGCTCAAGAATGCCAAAACTAATGGGATTCTTTTTGTCAGACTCGTAGTCTATGCTAATAAAATTTTAGTAACTGAGGAAGAGAAAACGGATTTGTTTTCAATGGTATTTTAACCAAAAAAGAGAAAGCCGAATGCAAGCATTCGGCTTTCTAATTAAAGAGATTAAACTGTTGTAAAAATTTTTAGTTTCTTATTTGTCTTTATTGAACAATGATCTTCTTATAAGATCGAATGTTATTTTCCAAGTACTCCAAGAGATAATATCCGCGCAATTCATCAACTTGAATGATCACTGAAGTTCCTTCAAAAGATTGGCTCAATATTTCTTTACCTGACACATCCAATAACCTCAAAGTTGCTTCATTGGCATCCGGTCTAGAAACCGTTACGAAGTTGCTTGCTGGATTTGGAAAGACGCTAATTTGCAATTCTTCAAAACTCAATTCTTTCGTTGAAGTTGTCAGATTATCGCAATTGATCGTGAAAGTTTCGTCTTCCGTAATATTTAAGAATTCCTCTATCGTCTCCCCATTGCACTCATAGGTGATTTTATATTCTCCTTTAAAAACATCTACGGTTGCTAAACCATCATTGATATCTGTTACTGTATATTCATCGGTCCACCATTCGTCAAATAACAAATCGACAAAAGCACCATGCGCAGGTTTTTCACTCCAATCATCTCGGTACAAATTCGATCCCGGATTCAACCAAGTTGCATTGTCCCAAAAATTCCAAAATACAAAGCCGTCCATACTTGGATGACTAAAGGTAGCTTTCAGAAAATCGCTTAGATATTGTGCCCCCAATTCTTCAGAAACGATGGTAGGCATATCAAACTCAGTGATCTTAGCTTTTAATCCAAAGGAATCATAAAAATCGTCAAAGGTTGCAAGTACGGAAGGGATTCCGTTTGGAAATCCACCCACATGAGCCTGAAAACCAATGCCTTCTATGTCTACTCCAGCGTCCACTATTTCTCCAATATTTCGTTTTAAAACATCGTAGTTTGGACTTCCCGGCGAAGTGTTTAAAGAAATAGTCATATAGTCATTAATCCAAAGTCCAATATCTGAATCTTCTGCTCTGGCCTTATCAAAAATTTCAGGATACAATTCACGACCAGTCGTATAGCCTGGGTTTCCTGCAAAAATATCTTGCAAACTGGTATTGGTTACTGTTTCGTTTAAAACATCCCATTCATCAATATGCTCTGAAATTCCATCATAATTCAGAATGGTTTCTAGATGAGTATCAATTCTATCCTTGATGTAATCGATATCGTTTGTATTATCCGCAATGTCATCTGGCAAATTATCCAATCCAGGCCACACCAAAGTATGTCCTCTGATTTCCATTCCAGCGTTTGCTAAAAATTGAGTCGCTGCAATCAACTCTGTTTTACTGACAAACCATTCACTTTCCCATGCGGGCCATTTCATATCGTTTTCAAAAACGGCGCAATTAAAACCATGCCCTTGTCCATCAAGGTTGATTAATTTATTTTCGTAAATAATATTGTATTCATCGTTGTTGGCTAATAACTGTCCTTTGACAGCTGTACCAAAAGAAAATTCATGTTGTTGCATTTCTACATGAAAAGAACCTTGAGTAGGGTTACCTGCTAGATCTTTTGCTTCGATCGTTAAGTTGGCTTTTCTCAACTCTTGAATTCTAGTTTCAGCAGCCGCTCTCCACGGTGCGTCCGGTGCGCTGCCATCATATAAATCATTATTGATTTGTTCTGGTAAGTCAGCTAGCTCTACTGTATTATCATAATTTAAACCCGTAAATCCACCTACCTCAATTACTTGAGCTTGAAAGCCTAAATGAAAACCAATGTTTAGACTACCAACACCATAATTATTTTGAATATCAATCGGAATGTAGTACAATCTCCATTGATCAGTTACGTCGAGCGTAAGTAACACTTCCTTATCGAAGGTTACTGAATTCTCTGCGAAGAAGTTAACTTTTCCAATTCCGCTTTGTGTTTTTATACTGAAAACAAGTAGAACTTTATCCCCCGTTTGAACGGACTGTGTATTCTTTACAAAGAAGCCTGAATTCCAAGGATTATCTCCAGCGCTGCCAACATTAAAAGTGAATACTTTTGAGAACAGCTCATTGTCAATATCAACAATAGAAGCTGAAGAGCCATAGCTGGTTGCTTCGGAATAATTTTGCACTTCCTCATCCTGCATTAAATAGGTAGCAGTTGGTAAGTTATAATCCTCCATCAATAATGCTTGCAAATCTGTATGGTACTGATCTTGTGCAGTGATTGAAAAGGACAAAAGAACAAAAAGAAATGACAGTTTAAAATTCTCCATATTATAATTAAGTTTGAATACCGGTGATTGTTTGACCAATCACCGGTATCAAATGAAAACAGTTTAAAATTTCGTAAAGCGTTTCGTTCCTGCACTTAATCCATCTACTTCTAATTGCAAGATATACATTCCTGCTGAAAGTCCATCCAAATCCAATTCCTGTATTGACTCACCTTGAGACAATTGAAGGTTTGCAATGTTTTGGTGTAATTTTCCAAAGATATCATATACATTGATATTTACTTTAGAAGCTTGCACCAAGTCAAAAGCAACGTTTAGGTAATCTGACGCTGGGTTAGGAAATACTTTTATAGCATTCAATTTTGAAGGTTCAATTACATTGGTCTCATTCAAAGGAGTTCCAAAAGAAATCCAGTCGATAGTGACCGAACCTTCAAAATTCTCCCCTCCCGGATCTATGAAAAATTGAAGCGTTGGTACTCTTTGACCATCTACTTCACAGCCTTGTACCATACATGGTGAGCCTCCATATGCGCCATCCGTATACACTCCTGAATAGTTGTATTCATAAACTACATATTCTGTAGTCAAGTTGTTTGTAGGAGGAGCCAAGTTTGTAACATATCCTTGATTGTCTTGCAAATCAATTCTCAATGGCGTTCCATCTGCGCTTGCTTTTGCACGGATAAATATTTTATCTTCACTATCGGCAACATTACCTAAAATCAAATCTCCTCCATCATTGTGCAATTCATATTGGGACTGTGTCCACATTGGAGAAGTTCCATCTCCTGTAAGCACCCATTCTCCATTTGCAGTAGCTGTTGTTATTCCTCCTGCAGGTGTGATAAACAAAGAAGTATTGTCATCAATAGGATCCATATAATTGGCCATGCCTATTGGTCCTCCTCCTGCATCATCTTCTAATGGAACTCCAATAGAAAAGAAATCAATAGTCACTGTTCCATCAAAACCTCCGACATCTGGATCAACATAAAAAAGGACTTGCGTAATGGCCGTCTCGTCCACTGGACAAGGTCCCGTTTCACAAGCTGTCCCTCCATAACCACCATCTTGGTAATTGGCAAAGAAATCATATTCATACGTTGTATATTCGGTTCCTACATTTTTACGAAGGGCCGTCAAAGAGGTGTGGTAATTGGCCGTATCTATTAAATCTATTCTAAGAGGCACAGCTACATCAGAATCCGTTTTAGCTTTTACATAAACTTTTCCTTGAGCAGGAGTCATATCTACCACTACTTGATCTCCAGTTGCTTGATCGAACAACAAGTATGAAATTGCAGCATATTGACCCGCAGTTCCGTCACCTGTAAAGATCATTTCAGTGCCTATTTCATCAACTGAAAATCCAGCAGATTCTCCAATAGTATTGGTCATTTCATCATTAAAATGATCTTCGTAGACTAACTCAGGTTCTGCTCCCGGTGGTTCAAGAGATGTACCAAAAGAAATGTAATCAATGGTAAGTGTACCCAAGAATTCTCCAGCACCAGGATTGATATACAATACAATGCTACCAATTCTTGTAGGATCAACAGGACAAGGTGCCGTGTCCGCTGTACAAGGCGTTCCACCATATCCTAAATCATTATAAGTACCATTATAGTCAAAAGCAAAAACGGAATATTCGGTTCCAATTATCTTAGTAACAGATCCTTGGGTTGTTATGTATCCGTCTATGTCTTGTAAATCCAAACGCAGTGCCGTTCCATCTACAGTTGATTTTACTTTTATATACAATCTGTTGTCACCTGCTGAAGCATCGATATCAAAATCTTCCCAAGTTTGAGGGTTTCTGATAGTGTATCCAATTGCATCATATAAGTCAAGCGTTCCATCACCTGTGATTGAAATTTCAGAACCAGATTGAACTAAGGTATAACCATCATGATTATTGCCAAAACTAGTTAGTGAGCTGTCTGAGTCCATATGATCTTGGAAAACTTCAGACATAATATCCGTAGTTGGTTCTTCACCAAAAGAAATGTAATCAATAACTACACTTCCTGTAAAAGCACCTGCTCCTGGATTCACATAAAATAGCATTTGTCTGATGACTGAACCATCCACAGCACAAGGTCCGGTTCCCACTGCACATCCTGTTCCACCATATCCACCATCAACGTAATTGCCAGTGAAGTCAAATTCAAGTACATTGAATTCTGTTGTTAATGTTTTAGTAATACCAGCTTCAGTTGTTGCAAAATCACCAGTGTCTTGTAGATCCATTCTCAATTGTGTTCCTACACTACTTGCTTTTGCTCTGATATAGACTTTGTTGTTGCCAGTCGCATCAACATTCACTTCTGTACCTGCGTCATTCGTTTGGTAAGAAATTGCATCCCACATTCCGTTATTTGCAACGTTTATTGTCAATTCAGAATCGGCTTCCCCAAAGGTAAAAACAGCAGGGCCTTCGATATTACCAGCATCTGCGTCGTCGAATTGGTCGACATAAACTTGTGCGATAGAATTTGTTGAAAGGAACAAAAACGCTCCGATAACAAAAAGTAAAGTTCGTTTCATATTCATTTTTTTTTATAAAATGGTTAAAAATATTATTTGGCGAATAAAGCCGTTTTTTTAATTAAAAAATTAAAGCGTAAGGGCAATTTTAATTTTTCTTAAAGAAGTTCTTGAAATTTTATATTATCGATATTGAGTTCAAGGACCTCACCAGTTGCATCGCTATCAATTAGATGTATTTTGATTGCTCTGATTTTGGCAGGGTCTACAGTTATACCATCTATATCCGTAAATCGTCCTAAGGGAATCGAAATCTTATGCCAGCCTTCTCCATCAATTTTCACTTCATGTGCAAAGTCATTTGGAGATCCGTCGCGTTCTAGAAATATAAATATCACGTTGGTATTGGTATTGCCATTCGTGTTGACATCCATTTCCAATAAGGTATTGTTGAGGGAACTTCTTATTCCAAAATTGTCAAAAACATCTATGTCTGCACTATAAGATTCTGTTCCACCAATCCATTGAATGCCCAAGTCATCTCTTCCTGAAAGTTTCAAAAAATTACCCTCGTAGGGTTCTGGATTCGTGTTTTGGACAGCAGTCATTGCATTCTGGTCAACGAGTGCATCAAAGAGCCAATTTTCAGTAGCAGCTCTAACGCCATTTCCATCAAAGTCATTCACCAAAACAGAAGTTGTAATAAAAAAGTCAACAGGTGATAATGTAGATCCGCCATTCGCGTTGACTCTAACCTTTCCTTTTTGAGTATCCGCGGGTACAATCACATTCATAGAATCCGGAGAAAAAGTAATGATCTCTGCCTGTGTACTATCAAAGAAATAGACTTCTAAAGGTTCGTAAAAATTTTTCCCTTTGATGGTTACCACATCCCCAGGAATGGAAGACTCTGGAGAGATTTCAAATATTTCTGGAGGGTCTAGTGTTATTTGAAAATTGGTCGATACTGTACCTCCAGCAGTGGTGAATACGACCTCATGGTCTCCTAAGGGAACATTAGTTGGTACTCTAAACAGTAATGCAACGTCTGAGTTATATGCTGTATTAAAATTTACTATTTGGTCAGAAAAAGTAATGGTTTCAATATTAGCGAGATTCATTCCTTCAAAAGTCACCAAGGTTTCTGCAGGTCCAAAGATCGGGTCAACAAGAGTTATGACTGGAGGATCCGCTTTTTCACAAGAGTAGAAAAGGGCCAATGCAAATATTGAGGCTGTTATTTTTATAAAAATATTATTCATAATCAAATTAGTAGTTTGACGGAAATAGATTCATCCATTTTTATTCCTTCCCCTTAGTATGACGGGTTTTGTATTAAGTTTGGATTGATCTCCAATTCTCCTGCTGGAATTGGAAACAACAATTTTTCAGGAGTCAATGTCTTGCCATGCAAACGCATCGTTTCAACAGCATTTCCGGTTCTTAACAAGTCGTACCATCTGTGTCCTTCAAAAGCAAATTCAACTCTTCTTTCCTGTAGCATTTTTTCAGAATCGATCTCGGTATAAGCTTCCAAGCCTGCTCTTGTTCTTACTTTATTAAAAGCATCCAGTGCATCCGGGTTATTGGTAATTCCTCCCGCAATTTCCATGATAGCTTCTGCATAGGTCAGCAATACATCCGAATAGCGCATAAGGTGACCGTTCATCGGTGTACTCATGAAGCAAATGTTAGAACCTGCTCCAACTACATATTTTTTGATATTCCCTAAAGATCTTGAAGCGCCTTGACTTGGATAAGTATAGCCTCCAACATCAGAGTTGATCATAGGATAATATTCGCCTGGAGTCATTACAGAAAAATACTTTCTTTCATCTCCTTCTTCATAGGCATCCAATATGGTCGTTCCAGGGTTTGCAATCATTGGACCAGTCGGTACTTGTGATCCCCAGCCATCTCTATCTCTGGTTATTCCTTCCCCCCAAGGAGCAAAAAATGCTTGCAATGCATTGCCTGTTCCCCAACTATTGCAGCCGGTATATTGTACTTCAAAAATACTTTCTCTATTGTTGTCTGATGTTTCCAAGTCGAAAATATCACCATAACTTTCCATTAATTGGTAGACATTTAAGTTCATCACTGCCTCCGCTGCATCTCTAGCATTTGCGTATTCTCTTCTGGTCAAATGCACTTTTGCTTTGTATGCCAATGCTGCTCCTCTTGTCGCTCGGCCTGTTGAAATACCAGACCTTGTAGCTGGTAATTTTGTACTGGCATATTCTAAATCTTCTTTAATCGCTATATATACATCATCGTCTGGTGTCCTCGGATACAACAAATCTTTATCCAAAGTTGGTGCTTCAAAAATGAGGGGAACTGCTCCATAAATTCTTACTAAATCGAAGTAAGCAACCGCTCTAAGGAATCGAGCTTCCGCTTCAATTTCTTCTCTTTTTTGAATAGAAATATTGTCCATTCCTGATACCTTTTCAATGACCACATTTGCCAAGGTTATTAAACGGTAACGGATCGCCCAAAAGTTTCCAACGGGTCCGTTATCTGCTGCTACTGAAAAATTATCAATTGGTGTAAAATCGGGATCGGTTCCTCCTGCTGTTGTATTGTCAGAAGGAATTTCATTGATCCTCCACGCTGATCCATGAAATTCCAAATCCTGCATGGCAGAATAAACAGAAAGAATGGCCAATTCTGCATCAGCTTCTGTTTTATAGAACGTCTCTGTTGTCAATTGGTCCAATGGTTGTCTGTCCAAAAAATCATCGCAAGCTAGAATAGTAAAAAGGAAACTTGCGAGAACGAATTGTATTAATCTCTTGTTCATAGTCAACAGTTTAAAAGTTCACATTCAAACCAAAAGTATAAGATCGGGCGATTGGATAACGGCCATTTTCTACACCATTGATTAAAGGGTTCTGATTATAAGAACCTACTTCAGGATCGTATCCAGAGAAATTGGTCCAAGTTTTCAGGTTTTGT
>CALIAG010000331.1 GCA_938041325.1 uncultured Saprospiraceae bacterium
CGCCTCTGATTTCAAGAATCTGCTCGTCAGTAAAACCATTCATTTTACCAATTGCGGTATGAGCAGCTAGGCAATAGTCGCAACCATTGATTTGAGAAGTTACCGTGTTTACAATTTCCTTCTCTTTGTTATTCAATGTTGACTTTCTGTTTTGTAGCGTCAAGTAATCTGCCAATGCCGTTTCATTCTTTGCATAGTAAGCATAAAGGTTTGGGACAAAACCCAGCTTGCCATGTAGTTGATCGAAAATTGCTTGATTGGATTCAGAAACTTCTGTTTTGGTTGGAACTGTGAATTTAGCCATTGTATTATTATTTTAATTTGAATTATTAAAATCGATAGTACAAAGATGCAGGAGAAAAAGGCTTTGCAGTTAACCAATTATTCCCTGTGGTTTGTCAATTTTTCCCATGGTGTTTTTGTTGGTGAAATATGACTTAATTGCGACCTTTTAGAATATGGAAAAATTAGGAGGAAGGGAAAAACTGAGAACACCAATGGAATGAGATGAAAAGTGGAAATTAAAACAGGGATTTTCCGCAGCTTGGAATGGAGCAAGTGCAAGGAGTATAGAGTGGAGAAAGAAATGATCAATAAAATTTTAAAACATCAGTTTTTGATTCTCTAAGTAAACGCCTTTCTTTTTTTCTAAAGCTTCCAAACTTCTAAGAATTCAGTTGCACAAAAAAAGCCTTCGCCTTCTCCTTAATTTCGCCAAGAGATAAAAAGGAGAAGGCGATCATTTTTTGCGGTCTATCTTTATATTAGCCTTCGTCAGCACTTGAATGATCGGCAATGATTAGCCATTCGCCTTTTATTTTTTTAAACAACAAACTCCAAACGCCTTTTGCATCTTCCATTCCTTCTCGACTCAAATGATAGGTACCAACAAAGTGGATTATTTTTTTGGAAATCTTTTCTTTAGCTAAATAACCAAAAGTAAGTGTGCCCATCGTTTGGCGATCCGGATAACCTTTGAGGTATCTGTCCAAAGTGTTTTGCCAACCTTGCGTTATCCCTTTTGCACCAATAAATTTCAATCCTTCATTTTTCCAATAACCTTCCATGAATGCAGGAATGTCCCCTTTGTTCCAAGCATCTTGCTGAATCTGCATCAAATTCAGACAGCTTTCAATGTCTTTGTCTTGGGCAATCAATTGGATTGAAGAAAGTAGAAAAAGGAAAATAATTGGAGATTTCATTTTGTAAAATTTAAAGATTCGAAAAGACCTATAAGGTTTGCAATCAACTAAGTATGATTCTTTAAAGATCACAATTTTTTCTGATTATTTCAGCTTGTTCCTCCTTTCACCTTTTGAATGAATTTCTTTTAAATTATTTCCTACCTTGCAGACGTTTTCAATATCAAAATTAATTTTAAAAAAATGTCCAAACCTTCTTCGAATAGAATTGCCATAAAGATCAAACCCGCAGCTGAACGGATGGTGAAAAAACGCCATCCCTGGATTTTTGAAGGGAGTATCACCAAGCAGAGTGGGGAAGGACAAGCTGGAGATTTGGCCATTATTTTTGATAACAAGAAAAATAAATTTTTAGCCTGCGGATTTTATGATCCAAGCTCTCCAATTAGAATCAAGCTTTTGCAGTATCACAAATCTGCAACGATAGATGCAACTTGGTTTGACAATAAAATAAAAGAAGCTTTTGAACTACGGGAAGAATTACTCACCACAGATACCAACAGTTATCGATTGATCTTTGGAGAAAGCGATGGATTGCCAGGATTTATTGCGGATGTTTATGATTCGGTATTGGTGATAAAATTATACTCTGCAATTTGGCTCCCTCATTTTGAATCCATGCTGGACAGTTTGCAAAGTGTATCTCAATGTTCCACCGTTGTTTTGCGTTTGAGCCGAAATCTTCAAAAATCACCAGATCATACTTTTACAGACGGTCAGGTTCTCCGTGGTGCTTTGGAAAAGGAAGAGGTTATTTTTAAGGAACATGGAATTTTGTTTTCTGCAAATGTAATTCAAGGACACAAGACTGGATTTTTCTTAGACCACCGCCACAATCGCCTTAAGATTGGGAGCTTGTCAAAAGGCAAAAAAGTATTGGATGTATTTTCTTATGCCGGAGGTTTTTCCATTCACGCATTGGTCGGTGGAGCAAAAGAAGTAACCAGTATAGATATTAGTAAAAAAGCGCTGGAAGTTGCAAAATCAAACGCGGAGTTAAATAAACCGAAAGGAAATCACATTTGCAAAGCTGTAGATGCTTTCGATGAGTTGGAAGCTCTTGCAAAAAATAAAGTAAAATTTGACGTAGTTGTCATTGATCCACCTTCTTTTGCAAAGCAAGCATCCGAAATTCCTGTTGCTTTGAATCAATACAAACGCTTAGCTTTGCTTGGCGCAAGATTGGTTGCTCCAGAAGGAATATTGTTTTTGGCTTCTTGTTCTTCCAGAGTTTTGGCAGATGATTTTTTTCAGCATTCTTTGGAAGGAATTGAACAATCAAATATCTCCTTTCAAGTCTTAGAGAAAACCTATCACGATACCGATCACCCTATTAATTATCCGGAAGGAGCTTACCTCAAAGGGTTTTATTTAGTGCAAAGTTAATAATGCTAGTAGGGAGTTAAAGTTTAAAATTAAATGAATTTTAAAACTCAATCGTATAAGGGGTAGTTATTCCCCTAGATTTGCCGTGCAATTATGCTTACAAATTTGCATGACAGGAAAAGTGAATTAAACGATTAGCTCCTATATCGAAACCTCTTCGGGTGATTTAAACTTGATTGATTTTAAATTTCTGTATTTTAGAATAGTAAAAAAAGTAAAGTACGCTCTCATAAGATATAGAGACTATCTTGACTCAATTATTTAAAAATCCTTGTTATTGATATGCAAAATTCTACCTTTCTAAAAACCCTTTGTTGTTTATCATTCATCTTGTTTTTCGGAACACAATCCATTGCCCAACCTGAAGGCCCGAGACTTAGGGACATTGGTAACCAGTGTTTGATCGGAAGTAGAATCCATTCTGGAGACAGCAATAACGATATTGATGGCGTCTTGACTGATATGTCTCCTGGTAATGTTTACACAAATACCTCGGCTGCTGAGTTTAACCTAGGACAGACGACTTGGTATCCTGCTTGGGATGGTTGGAACCAAAACGGAGTTCACAACTTTGCTGGGGTGAATGGTGTGATCAACTGGTCCAAAGATCAAGATCAAACCGTCATGATTCATATGCTGACAGGACCGGATAATTATATGCCAGATTGGTTTAAGAATAACAGTTGGTCTGAGGCGGAAATGGATAGTCTTTTGAAGCAGATGATTTATTCCATTATGGATTCCAACGACAATAAAAATAAAGTGGATGTTTGGAATATCATGAATGAAGCCTTTGAGCAAAATGGTTCTTATCGAACGAATATGAAGTGGACAGGATTGGGATGGGAGGACGACGAGAGTGGATTAACGGGAACAGATCAGATAAATACCCAGCATCCTGTTTTTATAGGAAAAGCCTTGACTTATGCCCGCGATAAAACCGATGCGATTTTAGAAATCAGAGATTATTTAATCGAAAACAATAATTCCTCTTCTGGATGGGCCAGAAAACACAAAGCCTTTTATCAGTTGATTAATCACTTGTTGGCCAAAGCTTATCCTTTGGATGCTGTTGGAATACAAGGACATTATCAAGTCGGAAATACGGGTTGGATTCTTCCAAGCTTAGCACCAAGCATTGAGAAATTCCGAGCAACAGGAGTAGAAGTTTACGTAACGGAATTGGACATCGCTTCTCCGAATGGCTGGAATGCTACTTTGGAACAAACGCAAAGACAGGATTATTTTAATGTAGTAAGAACAGCTGTTGATGCAGGTGCTTCCATGATCTCTCTATGGGGCTTTAGAGATACCAATGATCCTTGGTGGTTGGCCAATGAGCATCCTTTAGTTTTTGAAGAGGATTACACGGTGAAGCCAGCTTATTACGGCGTGCAAGAAGCGCTGATGCAAACGGTGCCAACAGAGGATCTAAATTTTAATGAAACCATTCTGCTTTACCCGAACCCTGCTCATGATTACTTGATCATTGAAGGAATCAATGACTCAAATTCTGATATCAACAGCATTCGAATTTTTGATTATACTGGAAAACTCTTGTGGGAAGAAAAACTTGCTGAAGACCTGAATAAAAAAGAAATAGCGATTGAGTTTTTGCCAAATGGATTTTACTATCTACAGCTTTCCTCCAATAGCATAATTATAAACAAGCCTTTTGTAAAGAACTAAAACTTGTTGCTAAGTAAGAATTTTTAGCTTCTGAATTCAAAGCTTCGGGCTTTACTTCCTATAACACGTGTTATGGCCCTCATTTGCACGTGATCTGAGTCCATTTCTCTCGTTTTGATAATATTTTCTCAAATTTAGAAAAAATCTAGCATTGAAAATAGCTAAAGCGCTGACTATCATTTAGTTGTGTTTTGGCCAACACTTTGCCTATATATAAGTGTAAAATAATTTAGGAATCATGGGTACTGTTGGCGTACCTACTTTAACGAGGGATTTAGTAGGTATTGCCAGCAACTTTTTTTTAACGGTTTGATTCTCTAAATGCAATGAGCGGGAAGAAAGATGGATTTGAGGAGGCTCTACAAAATTGAAACGGTAAATAGATGCGATATCAACCTATGAGTTGAGCGTGAGAGGCCTTGTTGAAACGGGGCCTTTTTTTATTGCCCAAAGTATTGCAAACGCCTAGGAGGTGTGCTGGTTCAGACTTTATAGGATGTGTTAATTTAAAGAGAAGATTTCCTAAGAGAACTTAATTCACCTTCGAGTAGCGGATAGGCTTCTTGTGACTCCTCATTTAATTCTTTAATTAAAGCAATAATTTCTTGCTGATCGAATTCTCCATTTTTAATATTTTTTTCAATGATCAAAGCCTTTTCTTGTTGCCGTTTCATGCCAACCATCATGTAGTTGGTCTTAACCCGATGTGCAATATCTGAAATGCCCATCCAATTTTCTTTGGCTAATTCAGTTTCGAATTGCTCAACTGCGAGTGGAATCTCTTTCAAAAATATTTGGATCATATCTTTAATAAAAAACTCATCTCCTTTGCTCATTTCGTTGAGATAGCTGAAGTCGATAACGACCTTTTGATCGATATTTTGATTTTCAGAATCCACTCCCTCGTATTCCTTCCATTCTACATTCAACCATTTAATCATTGCTCTGCGCAATTGTTTAGGTGAAAAAGGTTTGGTAATAAAATCGTTCATGCCAGCATTCAGTGCTCTGTTCTTTTCGTCGAGAAGCGCTGCTGCAGTGAGTGCAATAATGGGCGTTTCGTGATTGATATTATTGAGGTCAGATCTGATGTTTATGGTCGTTTCGCATCCATCCATTTCAGGCATGTGAATGTCCATCAAAATCAAATCGTATTTTTTCTTTTTCGTAAATTCCAAAGCATGCACACCGTTCGAAGCAATTTCATGAGGACATTCCCAAAGCTCAAGAATTCGCTTGATTAGCTTTTGGTTCATAATATTGTCCTCAACCACAAGCAACTCAATGGATTTTAAAATCTCAGCTGCATTGCTGACCATTTCTTCTTTCATTGAAAGTTCTGACAATAAAATTCCAGAATTTTTAAACGGCATGACAATAGTGAAAACGGAGCCTTGCCCTTTCTTGCTTTGCACTTCAATGCTTCCTCCTTGCAATTCGATCAATTGTTTTACAATGGTCAGGCCCAGTCCTGTGCCGCCAAATTTACGCGTAATACCGATTTCTGCTTGCTTGAAATTTTCGAATATTTTACCAATATTTTTTTTCTCGATTCCAATTCCAGTGTCGTGAATTTGAAATTGGAGGATGTACTGATCTTTGGTGGAGGCAAGAATTTTTGTTCGAACACCTATCGTTCCTTTTTCTGTAAACTTACTAGAGTTACCAAGAAGGTTAGTCAGAATTTGTGTCAGCCTGACAGAATCTCCGATAAAGTGATTTTTAATATTTGAATCAATTTCTAAGACAACAGAAATTGGTTTTTCTCTGACCTTGAATTGAAAAGTTTGTTGCAGTGATTTTAATAATTCAGGAAGGTTGAAAGTCCTTTGTTCGAATTCGATTTCACCGGCCTCAATTTTCGACAAGTCTAAAATGTTTGTAATAATACCCATTAAACTATCTGCAGAAAAACGCAAAGAATCTAAGTATTCCTTTTGAGCATCGCTTGGATTGGTTTCGTACAATAAATGTGTCATTCCAATTACAGCATTCATCGGTGTTCGAATTTCGTGGCTCATGTTGGCCAGGAATTGTTGTTCTGCTAATCTAGCTTGCTCAGCAGATTTCCTAGCATCAATCAATTCTTTTTCCGCTCTTTTTCTTTCCGTAATGTCTCTGATAAATCCGGAGAAAAAATGCTTGCCATCAATTTTGATGGGACTAATACTTAATTCAATAGGAAATTCTTTTCCTTCTTTATTGATCGCGGATATTTCAATTCTATTATTTAAAACGGGCCCTTCACCTGTTGCAAGAAATCTTTTCATTCCTCGAGCATGACTTTCTCGATGTTTGAGTGGAACGATTAAATCTCCCATCAATTCTCCCATGACTTCTTCGCTGGTATACCCAAATATTTTTTCAGCTTGGGAGCTCCATTCTACTACGTTTCCATCTTCATTGATATAGATTACTGCATCAAGCGAAGTGTTAATGATCTTACGAAGTTTTTCTTCACTTTCTACCAATTTATCTTCCGATCTTTTTTCATTGGTAATGTCAGTGACGGCTCCGAGTGTCCCAATTATTTCACCTGCAGAATTTCTAAATGGGGACGCTTTGATTCTACCATACCAGGTATTCCCATTTTTATGGACATGCTTCACAACGTATCTGCTGGATTCCCCAAGACTTCTTTTCTTTAAATTTTCTTGAATGTCAGCATGATTTTCTTTGGCGACAATTTTTTCATAAGCTATTTCACCAACCAATTCTCTTTCTTCAAACCCAGTCAAATTAACCATCTGTTCGTTGACGAAAGTGATCCTTCCATCTAAGTCTGTAATTATAATTCCTTCAGATAGGCATTGGACAACATACCGATATTTTGATTCGCTTGCATTGAGCGCCTCTTGGATATTTAGTCGACGTTGTGTTTCTTTTATTAATTCTTCATTGACATGTCCTGCAGATAAAATTTGTCCGAATTTATTGATCACATTGATCAGCTTATTCATTTCAATTTTATCTATTTCTGGATTTGAACTGTACAGTCTGAGGAAACCAAAATCACCCAATTTGTAAAATAAGAGAGTTCCTGAATTGTCTTCGGATTTGTCGAAAAACAATGCATGATCCTTTTGTTTTTTATTGATATTGAATACTTGGGTTTGTCCAAAGCGATCGTAAATTCGAGTTAAATTTTCTTTGGAAAAATTAGTTGCATTTTTGGATGGCATGCTGTGGAGCAAGCTAAATCCTAACCTTTTTTTTCTCCAAACAGAAGCGGAGGCAAAGTTTTTTCTGGATAGGAGAATCCCCAAAAAACGGCTACAGTTTTCCTCAATATCCAACGATTTACCGATTGATAGAGAGAGTTCATATAGCAAAGAAATCTCTTGTATGATTTTAGTATTGTCGTTCATTCCGATTTTTATTCCACATTTTAATAAAATCCAGAGAAAGGTTAATTTTAATGAAAAGCTCCAATAACTAGAGTCTTATTATAAAATTCGAGTAAGCCTTTACCGCTGGAAGAAATCTCACCTAAACTTAAAATACCTTGGGGAATAGCTTCGGAGTTTTCGTTGTCAAGATGTTTGCTTATGGCTTCCAATTCCTTTGAAAAATTTTCTTCTAGAAAAAGTGTTCTTGAGATGCAATCTACAATAAAAGTATGTTGAATTTCTACTTTTACATTAGAAATACTTTCTTCTACAGCAAGTTGTGCAGAGTTTATCAATGAACTGTTTTCTCCTTTCATAATATAAAGAACTGAATTTTCAGGAACTTCACCTACACAGATTAATTCGCCATTCGGACCATGAGCTATTGGGTCGCGTACGATATCCTCCCCGTTTTCTCTTATAATTCCAAAAGGATAGCCTTTGGCAATATCAAAGAAATTTTCATCATTAAAGGTGTTTTCAGAATCTTCTTCCACTATTTCTTTATATACATCGAATCCTTTGGTCCAATTCAATTCTTGGATAACGTTTTTCTTAGTTTTGGTAGCAACAAAAGGACCTTTCAGTTTTTTCCAGCCATGCTGTACTCCTAAACTTATGTCTAAGGAGATTGGACAAATTACTGCAGCATCTTTAAAAAATCCTTCGTTAGAAAAAACACAAGGCTTTTGAACCAGTGTCAGAGA
>CALIAG010000332.1 GCA_938041325.1 uncultured Saprospiraceae bacterium
GAAAGGCCCATATTTGGGTGTGTAAGGTTTGAAACTCGAAGCGTATCTGAGAGACATTCTAATTCACATTGATAGTCAATAGTCCCAGTGCAAGTTTCCGTTGTTCCTAAGCTATAAATTGTATAAGTGTAAACATTTGGTTCTGTTAATTCGAGTACTTGATTAATTTGGTCAGGATCGAATGAAAATAATGGACAAGGATCTGGAAAAAAATCACTCAATAGTAATTGGGGAGTGTATTGCGCAATAATCACATCCGGACATTCAGGGAGTACAGAACAATTGGACTGATTGTAAACGGTTATAATACCCGTGCAATTGACTTCTAAGACATGATCAAAAATAGTAAAGCTAAGAGGCTGATTATATAGAATTTCCGAGAAAGTTGTGGTTTCAATGATATCATCCGCATCAAAAGAATAGAGGTTATCTGCACAAGTTTCAGTCACTAAGTCTTGAACAGAAACATCAAAACTTGGGCTATCCGTATAAAAATTCCTGTTCGCACATTCCAAAGGACAAACATCCTGAGCCGAAGTGGAGACTTGAAAAGTGAGCAATAGAAATGTAAATATAAAGGCCTGTTTAAAGTAGAGTTTCCAAGTTGTAGTTGACATATCGAAGGATGTTTAAGCGTGAATTATTTTCTTCTTCTACAATATCACTTCAATTTCATCTTTGAACAACAACATTATTTTGATATTTTCGGAAAATGTTCATGTAAAATTATTTGTAAATTACTGATAATCTGTTGTTTAAATTAATTATATTTCGGAATGAATGGTAGTAAATTTGTAAAAATACTAGCAACTTTTAACCGAGAAGACAGAAGATTGTTGAATAAATACCTAAGAGATAGAAAAACGAGCATCAATTCTGTCCTTTTTAAGCTTTGTGATTATGCATTGTTAAACTGTGAGAACAGTAAAAAAATCAGCAATCGGGATGTGTTTAAAACAATTTACGGAAATAAGGTCATTTACGATGAAAAACGATATCGTTATTTGCTGGCTGAAGGAATCAAGGTTCTAGAATCTTTTTTGATTCAAAATGAAATAGAAAACGATTCAGCGCTACAAAATCTACTTTTAGCCAAAGCCTACCGAAAACATCAATTGGATAAACAGCATGCAAGAGTGTTGAAAAAAGCGAATCAACAAATCGAGGAAAGTCCTCTTCGCAATAGGACCTATCATTATTATAAGCATGAATTTCAAAAGGAAGATTTAGAATCAAGGTTTGACAATCAAAGAAGGGGAGAGCTTAACCTTTCTAACGAGAGCAATCATTTGCACAAATACTTCTTAATGGATTCATTAATGATTGAAAGCTTTCGATTGACCTATGAGATTTACAATCCTAATAAAATCGTAAAATCTAATTTTGATAAAAAGACGATTTTGGAAATGGTGAAGAAGCAAGAAAAAGATTCTCCGGGAATTGCTGTTTACCAATCCATCTATCTTCTTTTAAGTGAGCCTGATAATACCCAACATTATCAAGATTTGAAAAAAACGGTTCAAAAATATTGGGAACAATTTCCATTTGCAGAATCCAAAGGGATTTTAATTGCTGTGATTAACTATTGCATCCGAAAGATAAATGAACAAGCGCGTTCCTTTATTACGGAATGCTTTGAGTGGTATCAATGGGGTTTGGGAAATGGAATTCTGTTGGAAAATGGCGTCTTGTCTTCTTATAATTATAAAAACATCATTACACTTTGCCTGCATTCTGAACAGGATGTAGGATTGGCAGAAAAGACATTAGAACAGCATAAGTCCTTGCTTGAGCCTGCAAAGGCGGAGAACATTTATTCTTATAACCTTGCAAGGGTTCATTTTCATGCCAAGTCATATGGTCAGACCGTTGATTTGCTTCAGTCGATCAAGTACAATGACCTCCTTGATGAATTAGATGGTCGAAGAATGCTTTTGCGGATCTACTTTGAAGAAAAAGAATGGGTTGTTTTGGATTCTTTTCTGCTGAGTTTTATCGCGTTTATCAATCGACAAAAAAGCCTGGGCTACCACAAAGATTATTATTTGAATCTGGTCCGCTATGTGAAAAAAGCTTTGAAATTTCCGTCTTTTAATACCATCAAAAAGAAAAAATTCATTGAAGAAATAAAGGGCGTGCGAAAAATGAATGATAAGCAGTGGCTGGTAGATCAATTGGATAGGATGACTTAATCTTGTTGCTTTGAACCTAGAATTGAAAATGGAGATTAAAGGTCAAAGCAATGATTAAATAATTCCAAAATCTATACACTTGATAATTCTATGTATAGAAAATTCGATTTTCTATACATAGAAGGCTATATTTGATAAGTTTTAGCTAAAATCTATACATAGAAAATGTCAGAAAATTGGAAACTGGAAGAACTTCCTGTTCGAAAGGTAGTAGAAAATCGGAAAATTTTGAAGCGTTTGCCTAAGGCACATGCTGCATTGGCAGAGCTCAAAGGGATTGCCTCCACCATTCCAAATCAAAATATATTGATCAATACACTTGGTTTACAAGAAGCCAAAGACAGCTCAGCTATTGAAAATATAATTACGACACATGACGACTTATACAAAACAGAATTGAATTTAAAATCTGTAAGAAACCTTGACGCAAAAGAAGTACAAAATTATATTGCAGCAATGAAAAAAGGTTTTCAGCTAGTTTCTAACAATCATATTTTGTCCAGTAATATGATTTTGCAAATTCAAGAAATACTTGAACGCAATAAAGCAGGGTTTCGAAAACTTCCTGGAACTACTTTAAAAAATGCTGTTACCGGAGAAGTTATATATACTCCTCCACAAGGATTTGATAGGATTTCAGCGCTTATGGCAAATCTAGAATCTTTCATTAATGATAATTCAATAAGTGATTATGACCCTCTAGTGAAAATGGCGATTATTCACTATCAATTTGAAAGCATTCATCCTTTTTATGATGGTAATGGGAGAACAGGTCGGATAATCAATATCCTTTATTTAATTTTAAATAAGCTTCTTGATTTGCCGATATTATATTTAAGCAAATTTATCATACAAAATAAAGGTGATTATTATCGATTGTTGCAAAAAGTAAGAGATGATGAAAATTGGGAAGAATGGGTGCTTTTTATAATTCAAGGTGTGACAGAAACAGCAATTGATACGATTGAATTGGTACGTGGTATCAAAGCTTTGATGCTAAGAGTAAAGCATCAAATAAGAGAAGGGTATAAATTCTATAGTCAAGATTTAATTAACAATTTATTTAAACATCCATATACTAAAATTGAATTTGTGATGATAGACTTAAATGTTTCTAGAATAACAGCATCGAATTATTTGAATAAACTAGCTAAAGACGGTATTCTGCTCAAGCAAAGAGTTGGAAATTCAAACTACTACATCAATACACCTTTATTAGAACTGATGACAAAAAGATAAAAATGGACATCGAAAAAATTGCTTATTGGATCTTTACAGCATTACTTTGCGGCTTATTTTGTTTCTCCGCCGGAATGTATTTTACAAACTACGAAATGGTTACAGGATTCTTTGAAGCGTTGGGTTTTCCTACGTGGTTGGTGTATCCCTTGGCAACGGTAAAAATACTTGGGGTAATCGCAATCCTATCTAAACAATCAAAGGTGCTCAAGGAATGGGCTTATGCAGGTTTTCTATTTGATTTAATATTAGCGACTGCTGCACACCATTTTGCTGGGCACGGTTTAATTGGATTATCGAGCCTAGGTATACTCCTTTGGGCTGGTTCCTATTTTATGGATCGCCGAGTTTTTGGTGGACTGTAATGCTTTAATCTAAAAGGCATTCGCTCTTGCCTGGTCACTGGATTTGGTCGGATTCCATGGATCGTCATAGGACTTTCTAAAGAACAACTCATCGTAGTAAGCACGTGTTCGAACAATCCGCAAGAACAATCCGGTGTATAAAGTCATGAACGGCACATAGGGCCAGAGTTTTAGCTCTTCCCACTTCCTTTCTGATATTAAAAAATAAGCAAACATTTGTGCATATCCGGCTACTAAATACAAGAAAATATTCATTGGAATAATCCATTGCAATGACCCAGTATAATTGATGATTATATCAATGATGTACAACCACCACATGATGTCAAGAACCACGTTATAGAAAATATTCTCAAATAAAGCCGCAAAAGTTCCCCATTCAAAGCCGGCATTTGGAGCAAAAACATTATTATGTTTCCTAACCCGAAAACGAATAATGGACTTGTCCCAACGCAATCTTTGTTTTTTTAATATCTTAAAATTGATAGGAACGCTGGTCAGACATATAGCGGTAGGTTCAAAGAAAATTCGATACCCTGATTTTCTAAATTTCACTGTTATATCTCCGTCCAAACCCGGACCAATATCCCAGCCGTACAGCCCTTTAATGACGTCTGTCCTAAAAGCTCCAAAGGCTCCGGAAATAATCTTGTAAACGCCCAACTCCGAGGTAGTGGTACGCCCCATTCCAATGGTTTTTAAATATTCCATTGCCTGACATCTTGTAGCCAAATTCAAATCGTAGTTACGGACTTTTACATTTCCTCCAACTGCGCCAATGTTTTCATCCAAATAAAAAGGAACAAGTACCCGTTCTATAGCATCTCGGTCAAAAGAGCAATCTGCATCGAGGTGAACCATGATTTCGCCAGTAGCAAAAGTAAGCGCTAAATTGGCTGCAGATGCTTTTCCTCCCCGTACATCATTTCGTATGAACTTGGTGATTAAGCCCGCTTTTTCCAAACTTTTTCCAATGATAGGTGTATCGTCGTCAGAACCATCGTCCACAACGATCAATTCCGCATTTTGGTAAGTTTGTTCCTTCAGAGATTTTACAAGCTTGTAGATGTTTTTACCTTCATTTTTTCCTGGGACTAGAATTGAAATGAAAGGATTATTTGCGTACAGTAATTGTCTGGCTTCTTCCCATTCCCGTGCCCTTTGCTTGCGGTGCAACCAACGCCAGAAAATGATTAAGTAATCCAGAATGATATATCGGGTGAATTCAAAAACCAAAAAGTGCCAAAAAATCCTTGTGAATTTGGACCATCCTCCATGGTACCAATATTCCAAGAAATCGGGTAAGATATGTTCTAAGATTGGATTTATGCCCATGGAAATTTTGCGTTTGAATCAATTTTAATCAAATTTATTTCCATGAAATCATCTCCTAATTTCAGATTGTTTTCTAATAAAACCGCTATGTTATTTAATAACAATTCGCAAAATTCAACCACTTTTTCTTCTTCCATATCCGGAATGATAAGACCATATTGTAAAAGATTTTTGAGGCCAAGGATATCCATTGGACGTAAGTAGTTGGATAAGTGGTTTAAAATATCAGCACTTAATTTTTGTTTTGTTCCAAGGTCAAAAGAAGCAAAGTCTTTTTGTTTTAGATTTATAAAAATCAAATAACTATTGATGTTTCCACTCTTCTCACGTAACATCTCATTCTTCAACATTATTTCAAAAATAGCCCAATCCAAGTGGTTGCTATTAGATGTTGAATCTGGCATAGAAGCAGATACCGCTTTGTTTAAACCGTACTTTGCAATCTCTTCTCCAAGAGCAGAAAGTTGAAAGTCATATATAGAACGCGTTATCAGCTTGTCCAATGAATTTTCTTTTCCACAATCGATACAACTGGCTTTCATTGCAGCGCCTTGTGATTGATGGTCGCAAGTATTGCAATTGTAAACTTGCGAAGGTTTGTCATAGTCAATTCCAATGTGCCGAAGTTCTTTGGTACATTTTGGGCAAACCATTTTATCTCCACGATCAAAATCATGAATTGGGGCGATATGTGCACATCGGAAATGATGCACCAATTCCACCACATTCAAGTCTATGGAATTACATTTATTACAGCTTTCTCTAAAATTTAAATAGCCTCCGTAGCAACTGGAACAGATGTTTATTTTATCTTTTAATTTTGGAATCAGCCATCGCTTATTAACCGCATGTTCAAGCAAGTCGAGCATTTGAAGTTTTTCACTTTGTTTGAAAAACCCATTTAGGAATGGGAAGTGAAAACCTAATTTGCTATGTCTAGTAGGAATCGCAGTTAAATCCTTGTTGCGAGAAAGTAAATATTGAAATTGTTTGAATAAAATAGTCTCTTCATATCCCCAATGATCTAGTGGAATAGGAAGTTGATGAACGATTTCGTTGATCTCAGCAGAACGATTTATGCTGTCAACAATATCTTGGTCGTCAAGAATGCCATCCACTAGATTGTTGAGTAAATTGTTTTCTGATTTTGTACTGAGAAAAACAGGCATGAGGTAAACCCTATTGTCTTCAAAATTTCGAAGTTTCTCAATAATCTGAATACCGTAATGAAGCGTTTCTTGTTCTAGAATAATAGCATCATAGCCCCTGAGTAGATCAAGGTCAATTTGACTTCTGGATTCCAAATGAATGAACTCCTGAAAAGCCAAAACGGGTCCTCCTGACGGATTGTGATTATCTATTTGTTGCATTCTCTTTTTCCCTAAAAGGGCATATCAAATCTGTATTTTGAAACCTGGACATCCATTTTGTAGAATAGAAACCAGTTTTCTGTTTCACTTTCATTAATAGGAATTACTTCTGCTACAATATTTCTTTCTGTAGGCTCATATTTTTTCTGAAACTCTTCTGGTACCCGATAAGTGGATATAAAAAAGTTATTTATTATTGCTTCACTTACTGATCCATCCGGGAAAGTCACCCATACTTTATCTCCTCTTTCGATGTTGTTTACTTCATACAAATCGAAATAAGTTTGGATAGAGATGCTTCCTTTTTGGTGAATCGTTAAGACATTTTCTTTCTCGTAACAAACCTCATCTGCATCCATGTGAATTCTTCCGACAATACCATCAATAGGCGCTTTGTAAGGAAGGGTTGGTTGAATAGGATTGGCTCTTGATAGTCTTGTTTTAGTGTCATTCTTTTGTTCTGAACGAATACTAGCCAGATGTTTTTTGAGAAAATATATTTCTTTTTTTGTGCTTTCTATACGGGCATTCAATTTGAGCATTTCACTTTGAATTGCGGTTAAATGTTTTTCCATATCATCTACTCCCAGTAGAATCAATTCTTTCTTGTGTTCCAATTCTTCCTTCTTAAATTTAATTTGATCACTGGTCTCTTTTAGGCTTATTTTTTTAACTGCTATTTCCTTTTTAAGCCTCATCTTCTCTCTCAGAATCCACTCCGGAACCTTAACAGACTCACTATTTATTGAATAGTCAGTTGCCTTGAAATTTTCATATTTATAATAAAATAAAGTATCTCCAATAGCAACTGTATCGCCTTGGACCACTAAAATAGATTGTAATCTTATGTCGTCTGTAAACTCTACATTGGTTTTGCCCAAACGAATCTGACCATTACCTTGAATAATGAAATAGCCTTTATAGACACGATGAGCGATCCATAAAGTAAGTAATGTCAATAAAATCACATAGGCAGCGCGTTCGTAATTGAATTTCTTCTTCGCGCGCGGCGGTTCTTTTAAAGTTTTTACTATTGTAGCCTTATTTTGTAAACTAAAATTCCTCATAATTTGAGTAAGCCTTTCTTTTAGAATCGGCTTACCTCTATTTCATTCCTAAAAATTCTGTATCTAATTTCTTTAGTTTGTTTATATCGTCAAAAAGAAACATTACTGTTCCAATACTTTGGTTTTCAATTTGAATCCATTGTTCTAGTTCGTTTCTGTTTTTAAAAATGTAAAAAGGGACATGAGTCAAACGGTATTGATTGTAACTCTGTTCCTTATTTGCTTTTAGCATTTTTATCCAAGTCTGATCTTTTTTAATGGACTGATTGTAAATGCCATCTATAGAAAGTTCTTTGTCCACCAGGCCTGCATGGTAATTCCTTTCCGGTACATAAATACTTATTTCTTCTTCCTTAAAAACAGGAATAATGGATTTTACATTGACCATGTTTTCTGGTAATAAGACATGGTTGATTTCGTTTTTCTTTAAGTACTTCACCAGAAAATCCTGTTCACTAAGAGAATGGATTTTAGGGTCAAGTAAATAGAATCTGTTTCCTGTTAGTTTCTTGTTCTTCTCGTCAAAATCTATGGGCACCATACACTGCGTAAATTCCTCCTGAAAACTTTTGCGATGCATCTTAAGGACTAAGGTGTACATTTGTTGCTTTAATTCTATTAACTCGTATTTTACTGCGCGGTAGTTGTCAATAAGTTTGATGCTGCTCATTGGGGAGTGCACAGACCGTTGATTTTCCATCAACACTTTTTCAACTCTCAGTTCTTCCTGGATTTTAAAAAGTTTGTGGATGAAATTATTGTACTGTTTGACTTTGTATTGGTATTCAGAATAGTAATTGATCAGCTCTTTTATGTTGTTGTACTTCTCATTTGCAAACGATTTATCCAAAAGTATTTTTTCATATTCAACGGCTTCATTCGTTGCGTTTTTACCAAAATTTATTGGTGTATTAAATCGAACGCCGAAGGATAGAAAATTTGGACTGTTGATTTCTGTTCCAAAATTTCCATAATTGTATCGTGCATAGGTCCTTAATCTTGATCGGAGATTTTGGTCATATTTCAATTCTATCTGCTTTCCCATTAATTGCTTCAAGCTGTCTTGGAAAAAATCCAAGCCATCTTCTGCCAGCAACTGGTCAATGTCAATATTTGCAAGAGGTAAATTTGTTGTATTTAGTGGAATGATGTTTTCAAGTCCCAATTCATTTTCTAAGGCGGCATTATAATGTAAAGTACTTTCCAGTATAATCTGTACCTCTTCTAGTCGACCCTTTTGTTCTATAATTTTCGAATAAGCCAACTCATGAGCGAAGTACAATTCGTACATCATCTTGACGTACGCATCTAAAAAGACAATCCTTTCTTCGAGCAACCCGATTTTTTCCTGATTAAAAGCATAAATCAAACAGTTGTACCGATAGGCATAATTTTTATCTTTCGCCTCAGAGGGAGCAAGCATCTGGTCGACCCTCATTTCTCCCTTCAATTTTGCTATTCTTTTTTTCCTTTCTGCAAAACCATTTCTTAAGAGTTCTAAATCTACTCCTGCATTGAAACGAGACCGATCTTCGTTGTCTTCCGAATTAAGTGCATAATTGTTTTGATGGAAACTTGTGTATAAGTTTATGCTATTGTCTTTTTTGGCCAGCTGTAATTTGGTGGCATACAATAGGTTTTCGAAATGTTCTGTGGTGAAATTTTTAGCGTTTAGAAAGCCCGCAAATGAAAGGAAGTCCAGATCCAGTTCAGGATTGGGCTTGTCGATAAGGTTTGGCAAATTATTATTCACCAAGCTAGTCGCTTGAGCTTTTATCTTTTGATTGACAAGATACTTGCTGTCGTTTTGAGCAGTAAGCATGCCAACAAGACATAGCAGAAGTAAACTAAATATGTATTTAGCTTCAGTATGGGGGTAACAATCCATATTTATTGTTCAGAAAACGCTAATTCAATAATTTTTTATTCTGGTTTTCTTACGGGTTCAAATTGGGTGTCTTATTCTTACATATATAAATATTCAAAAATGAGACCATATTTAAGTAATAGGCCTTTTTTGTGACGGATTTGCCTTATATCACTATCTTAGAGAATTGAATAATTTTGATGTACACTTGTTGGTTTTAATGTAAAAAATGAAAGAATTAGCCTGGATTCTATTGTTGTTGCTCTTAAATTGTGATTTGTTTTCACAGGTTAAACAAGAAAATCATTCAGAATTTATTCCAACTACTGTACAAGAATTGAAGACCCATCTAGGAAATCAAATGTCAAGTGACAGTGCTAAAATTCTAGCTTATTACCAGTGGATAACAGAGAACATTAAATACGATGAAGAGGTAAAGTTCTCTTTAGTTGATGATAGGAAAAAGCAAACGAATGGAGAAGTATTGAAAAGGAGGCGAGCGATTTGTGGAGAATATGCCCAATTGTTTAAGAGTTTGTGTGAATTAGATTCAATCGAAGTACATATTGTTAGTGGTTATGCTCGTCAAAGACCTTTTTCTAAACTGGTATTAAATGAACCAGACCATGCTTGGAATGTAGTTTTGTTAAATGGTGAATGGCAGCTATTGGATTTAACCTGGTCAGCCGCTGCTGTTCAAAACCCGCAAACCTTTTCTTCTTCAAAACAATATTTGTTGCCAGAACCAGATGATTTCATATTAAGTCATCTGCCTTCATTGCCTTTTTGGCAACTATTGGATTGTCCGGTGCCTGCTCAGGTATTCGAACATTCCAGAGATTCTGTACTCCATTGGCGGAGCAAAAATAGCAACTGTTATTCTTATGAGGATTCTATTCAGAAATTCCTTTCGGTACCATCATCTCAAAGGTCATTAGAAAAGGCAATTCATCAATACAATTTTTTTCCTTCTAAAGGGAATAAGAGAGGATTGGCCCAGCAGTATATCGATTTAGAAAATAACCTGACGGAGAAAGCAGAAGGTTTACAAGTAAGTGGACCTCTTGAAGATTTGGTATCTACTCAAATAAAAATGCATGAGCTTTGTAAAAAGGCCTCCGGATTAGCAAGCCTTTTTGATAACCAACTTGAGAACTGTGCATACACCCAATTTAATTTGGGCGTAAGCCTTTTTCAATTAATTCAAAAAAAGGGTGATAAATTAAATAATGCCGAGAAAAAGGAAAAATACCATGAAGTTCTTTACCATTTCAATCAAGCTAAGAGCCAATTGATTAAATTACCTCAAAATTTCATGACTGAAAATGCAGTTTCTCAACTAAGTGATCATATTAATTCTGTTAAGGAAAGTATTAATTTTTTGGAATAAAACAGGTAATTAGGGGCATTAATCCTTTTTGACTTCTTCTAATTCTTTAGAATTATTAACTTAGTATAACTACTGCAATAGAATTTCCATATATATCTGTATTTATCCAATTAATGATCATTTTTATCATTTGAGAAAACTTTAAAGACTCATTTAAACAGAAGGATTTTATGCGATTTATTCAACTCTTTTTCACAATTATTTTTATTGCTTTTTTAAGTACCTGCTCCAATAATGATACTAATCGTATTGCGAGTTCGGCTTCAAGCCCATGGGACAACGACCGCCCCCACGATCCTTGGGTATTTAGATCTGTTTTAGATGACCAAGCACGTATGCTTACCGTTGCGTTGCATGATGGTTTATGGTTGGCATACAATACAAGTGACTGCTCTCTTTATAAAGTTTGGAAAGGTACCGTTGATTTTGATGGTGCAGTATATACTTCTTCTCACGGCCCACAACCTCAAACAGTGGGGGATGCTTATTTTGTGAACGTTCATAAAACGCCTTGGTATATTATCAAAAACGATAAGGAAGAACCCATCTCGTTACAATACAAAGGTCACCGATTCGAAGAGGATCAGGTTTTTATCAATTATCAATATGACAATAAAATAAACATAAGCGAAACCGTTGAATATGCAAAAGGGGAAGGAGGATTTACAACTTTAAAAAGAACCTTTATTACTTCAAATGTTCCTGATGGTTTGCAAATAGGTTTGAAAACAAACTTAAGCTCAGTTGTCACGAAAGAAAAAATAAACACAGATGGAGATTTTGAAATCGTAAATTCTATCCCTCGAAACGAAGGTGCTTTTCAATCTCTTGATATTGACGGCAAATTGAAATTAGCATCAAATGCAGCAACTAACTTCGATGTGACTTTTGGTAAAAAAGCAATGATCGAAAATCCAAATAAAAAAGCTGGCCAAGCCGAAAATGTAAACGTCCCTAAAGGGAAAAAATTAATTGCGAAAAGTGATTGTAAAACTTGCCATAATACGCATGTGAAAACAATCGGGCCCGCTTATATAGATATCGCAAAAAAATATAGAAACAATGAAGCAAATGTAAACATGTTGGCTGTTAAAGTCAAAGCAGGTGGTTCAGGTGTATGGGGGAATCAAGTGATGAATGCACACCCAAATGCAACAATGGAGGACTTGACAGAAATGGTGACTTACATTATGGAATTGGATGCAGAGGAAGAATCGAAAATGAGTGATGTTGTAGCGGAAGAAGTAGATGCAAATATGGAGATTCAAAAAGCCATGGTTGACCCAAATATTGCAGATTTTTTTCCTGGAGCTTTAGTTAGAGTTATTCAGTTTTCAAGTAATATTTCCACAGTAAAAGAACTGAATAGAAAAGACGGACAAACGGTTTATCTAGGTACGGTTGCACCCATAAAAGCAGAAGGAATGGATTTCGCAGGGCTTGAAAGTAACTTTGGAATGCAAGCCAGCGGATATTTAAATATTCCCGAGACGGGCAAGTATACTTTCCGACTGATCTCTGATGATGGATCGAATTTACTTATTGATGGAAAAGAAATAATCAATCACGATGGTTTTCATGGAGGAGAAGCGAAGATAGGAGTAGTCGCATTAGAAAAAGGGTACCATCCTTTTAATATCAACTATTTTCAAGGCTATGGAGGTAAGGTAATTTATTTTGAATACGGAGTTGGTGGAGGATTTGAATTGGTTCCATCTACAATGATCCTTCACAATAGAACAGAATTGCCTGAAGGCGTAAGTACAGGGAGTATGTCCGGATCAGAATTGGCGATACCTGGTGACGCAAACCCACTCACGGGTGTGCATCCATCCTACAATCTTTCACAAGCAAGACCGGATGACTTTATTCCCAAAGTAGGAGGTTTAGATTTTCTTTCTAATGGAAAACTCGTTGTCTCCACTTGGGATCCCAACGGTTCTGTTTATTTATTGGATGGTGTCCAGTCTGGCGATCCTAGTAAAATAACAGCGAAGCTTATCGCCAAAGGATTTGCAGAACCATTGGGTGTAAAAGTAGTAGACGACGTAATTTATATTTTACAAAAACAAGAATTAACCCGACTTAAAGACTTAGATGGAGACGAGATTATTGATGAGTATGAAACGGTTTCGAATGCTTGGAATGTTTCCGCTAATTTTCATGAGTTTGCATTTGGGTTGGTTTATAAAGAGGGCTATTTCTATGCAACGCTTGCTACTGCGATCAATCCGGGTGGAGCAAGTACACAACCACAGATTCAGGATCGAGGAAAGGTTGTTAAAATTTCTGCAAAAGACGGATCAACTGAATTCATCGCACAAGGTTTAAGAACACCAAACGGAATTGGAATCGGAATGGATAATGAAATATTCGTTGCGGACAATCAAGGAGATTGGCTACCTGCAAGTAAGATTGTACATATTCAAAATGGCGCTTGGTACGGCTCTCGTTCTGTTGACTTTGAAGGGACTGCATCTCTTACTGAGACAAAGCCAGTTGTTTGGTTGCCACAAGATGAAATTGGAAATTCTCCTTCTACACCATTAGCAATAAATGACGGTCCCTATAAAGGACAAATGATTCACGGCGAGGTAACACATGGTGGATTGAAAAGAGTGTTTGTGGAAAAAGTAAATGGCGCTTATCAAGGAGCATTGTTTCGCTTTTCACAAGGACTAGAAGCTGGAGTAAACAGAATAGTTTGGGGACCAGATGGGGCCTTATATGTAGGTGGAATTGGTAATCCTGGCAACTGGGCGCATAGCGGAAAATTGTGGTATGGACTACAGCGCATGGAATTTAATAAGGAATCTACATTTGAAATGCTTGCTGTCAAGGCGAAGTCCAATGGCGTAGAAATTGAATTCACAGAAGCGCTTCGTCCGAATGATGGTTGGTCGGCATCAGACTATGAAATTAAACAATGGTTCTATAAACCAACCAAAGAATACGGCGGCCCTAAATTGGATGAAAAAGAATTAAAAATACGTTCCGTAAATGTTTCTGAGGACCGTAAAAAAGTCTTTCTTGAATTGGACGGAATGAAAGAAGACCATGTCGTTTACGTAAGAATAAAAACACCATTTATTAGCGACAACAATCATGAACTTTGGTCGACTGAGAGTTGGTATACCATGAATAGTATCCCGCAAAACTCACCAGGAATTAAAACGCAAAACACAACAGCGGCTATAGCTGTGAATCAATTGAGTGCCGCTGAAAAAGCGGCCGGTTGGAAATCGCTTTTTGATGGAAAAACAACAACAGGTTGGCGGAATTTTGGAAAAGAAACCATTGGCTCTAGTTGGGTGGTTGCTGATGATGCCATTCACCTTTCTTCCATTAAAAAAGAAGGCGGACATTGGCAAGCAAAAGATGGAGGCGATATCATTACAGAGGGAGAATACGAAAATTTCGAATTGTCTATCGAATGGAAAATTGGTCCTTGTGGAAACTCAGGAATTATCTACAATGTCGTAGAGTCTGACGAATATGAATATGTCTGGCAAACCGGACCTGAAATGCAAGTACTCGACAATACCTGTCATCCTGACTCGAAAATTCAAACCCATCGGGCGGGAGATTTATACGACATGATCGCTTGCAAATACGAAACGGTAAAACCGGCGGGTCAATGGAACCATGCACGATTGATTATCAATAATGGCAAGACAGAGCATTGGTTGAATGGAAGGAAATTGGTAGAATTTGAAATGTTTAATGATCAATGGACAGAGATGATTGCCAACTCTAAATTTAAAGACATGCCTGCTTTTGGAAAATCTCGGAAAGGCCATATTTCTTTGCAAGATCACGGTGATCCCGTTTGGTATAGAAATATTAAAATCCGGGAATTAGATCCTGCGTTATAAATAATTTTTTATAAAAATCAAAACTAAACAAAACCATTAAAAACAATATTATGGAAAAAATCAACTCGAAAAAATTATTCTACGGTAGTTGTTTCGCATTAATAACAACAGCTTTATCCTTTAGTATAAGAGCTGGTATTTTACCACAGTTAGGGGAACAATTGAGTCTTTCAGCTGAAGAGCTTGGACGAATAAATTCTATGTGGTTTTTTGGATTTCCAATATCAATGGTAGTCGGTGGTTTGATCTATCATACTGTTGGAGGAAAACGCATTATGCAATTTGCTTTTTTTGCTCATGCAGTCGGAATTATAATGACGATTTATTCAGGCAGCTTTATGGGTTTGATGCTATCTACCTTTTTGGTTGGATTAGGAAACGGATGTACAGAAGCGGCATGTAATCCAATGATTGCGGATGCTTACGATGGAAATGAAATGAGTAAAATGATGAATCGTTTTCACATGTGGTTTCCAGGTGGTATTGTAATCGGAAGTTTGGTTTCTTATTTTATGACAGGAGCAGGAATGCCATGGCAAGCACAAATTTGGGTGATTCTTATTCCCACATTAATCTATGCTTATTTGTTCTGGGGAGAAGAATGGCCAACAGCAAAAGTTACAGAAGCTGGAACACTTTCTGGAAACTTATCAGCAATGATTTCGCCTCTCTTTATTTTCATGATGGTATGCATGTGGTTTACTGCACAGACAGAATTCGGACCAACACAATGGATCAATCTTATTCTTGAAAGTAGTGGAGCTCAACCAATGTTGGTACTGGCTTTGATAACAGGTACTATGGCGGTTGCCAGATATTTTGGTGGAAATGTAGTTGGTCGTTTTAGTACACCTGGTGTTTTACTCGGGTCAGCAATTTTGGCGACTTTAGGTTTGTTTTTGTTTACACAAATAACAGGAACACCTGTCTATGGAGTGGCAATAATATTTGCATTGGGTGTGGCGTATTTTTGGCCTAACATGATCGGTTTTGTTGCGGATTACATTCCCAAAAGTGGAGCATTAGGCATGTCGATTGTGGGAGCGGTTGGAATGCTTTCCTCTTACTTTATGCAACCAATAATAGGAAGATGGATTGATGGAAACAGAGCGACTGGGATCTCAAATGGGTTAACAGAAACGAGTCTAGAAATCTTTACGGGACAAGCAACTTTGACAACGATGCTGTTCTTTCCTGGTGTTCTGATTGTATTATTTGCCATCTTATATTTCTGGATGCGAAATACAAAAGTGGCTTCGAGTGGTGGGCATTAAAAGAACCACGGTTTTATAATGATTAGAATAAAAACAATAAAGCGCTTCAGGACAATTCCTGGAGCGCTTTATTAATAAATTTATCTAAACAATTAAAATCAGATGTACTGATTTATGATATTTTCAAATAATTCCTGCTTGCCACTAATTTGAGTTGGCTCTCCGTTTTCTTTTGCGTAAGCACATAAATCTTCAAGCGTTAATTTTCCTTCTTCGAATTCCTTCCCTTTCCCACTATCGAAACTTGCATAACGCTTTTTGCGAAGTTCTTTATAATCCGATTGTTCCATGATGTCATTTGCTATTAAAAGTGATCTTGCAAATACATCCATTCCACCAATATGTGCATGAAATAAATCATCCAGATCGGTAGAGTTTCTTCTCACTTTTGCATCAAAATTAACCCCACCTTTCACCAAGCCTCCTGCATCTAAAAACACCAACATTGCCTGTGCTAATTCAAAAAGATTCACTGGAAACTGATCGGTATCCCAGCCATTTTGATAATCCCCACGGTTAGCGTCTATGCTGCCAAGTATACCTGCGTCTGCGGCTACTTGCAATTCGTGTTGGAAAGTATGGCTGGCAAGCGTGGCATGATTGACTTCAATATTCAATTTGAAATCATCCATCAAATCATATTCGCGCAAGAAAGCCAGGCAAGTTGCGGAGTCGAAATCATATTGATGTTTCGTAGGCTCCATTGGTTTAGGTTCGATAAGGAAGTCTCCTTTGAAACCATTCTTGCGTGCATAGTCTTTTGCGGTATGAAGAAAACGAGCAAGGTGTTCCACTTCTCGTTTCATATCTGTATTCAATAAAGACATATAACCTTCGCGTCCGCCCCAGAATACATAGTTTTCACCTCCTAGTTCAATAGTAGCATCAATTGCATTTTTGATTTGAGTAGCACCATAACTAAGTACTGCAAAATTGGGATTGGTAGCTGCACCATTCATGTAGCGTGGGTTAGAGAAAAGATTCGCTGTTCCCCAAAGTAATTTTACACCAGAGGCGGCTTGTTTTTCTTTTGCATAAGCAACAATGGTATCCATCCTTTTTTCTGATTCTGCAATACTGCCTCCCTCGTCGATAAGGTCAATGTCGTGGAAACAATAAAATGGAGCACCAATCTTTGTAATGAATTCAAAAGCTGCATCCATTTTGTCTTTAGCAGATTGGATTGGATCGCTGTTGTCTAGCCAGGGCATCGGTCTTGTAGCTGAGCCAAAAGGGTCTGCACCACCACCACAGAAAGAATGCCAGTATGAGATCGCAAAGCGAAAGTGGTCTTTCATGGTTTTGCCTCCTATGACTTTATTTTCGTCATAATATTTGAAGGCCATTGGATTTTTTGAACCTTTTCCTTCGAATTGAATTTTGCCAATTCCGGGGAAAAACTCACGTTCACCAGTTAATATTTTCATTTTCTTAAAGTTTAGAATTTCAACGTGCGCAATAAAACATTAATAAGGTGTAAGACTAAACAATTCCGTTGAATCATTTTGTACACGTTATTAATCCGTTATTGCTAAGCAGAAATTCGGATTAATGGATTTGAATTTTCTAATTAAGCACTCAGTTTAGTGAGTATGCTTTTCCAATTTTCATAGGCTTCCACTGTTTGTTCAATTTGATCCGTTTGAGGTTCTACCAAGTCTATTCTTTTTAAACCTTCGAAGGCTTCATTGAAAGAGTGGTAGTATCCATAACCAATTCCAGCGGCTCTTGCAGCTCCTTTAGCTCCGTCTGTATTGAAAAGTTCAATAGAGCTATTGGTGACATTCGCAAGTGTTTGCCGAAAAGTAGGGCTTAAAAAGAGGTTGGCCATGCCTGCTTTTATCACTGAATGTTCTACGCCAATTTCTGACATAATATCCAGTCCAAATCGCAAAGCAAAAGCAATTCCTTCTTTGGCAGCCCGAATCAAATGAGCATCTGTGTGCCTGTTAAAATCCAATCCGTTTAAGTGAGCTTTTAAGTTTTTATTTCCAAGTATTCTTTCGGCTCCATTACCAAAAGGTAAAAAAGTGAGTTGATTAGAGCCGATGGGTGCAGAGGAAGCTAAGTTGTTTAATTCTTCATAATTCAAACCTCCTTGTCCAATATATTTTCTTATCCAATTGTATAATATTCCGGTCCCGTTTACACAAAGCAAAACACCGAGTCGTTTCTTATTTTTTTCATGGTTGACATGAGCAAATGTATTGACTCTGCTTTGTGGATCGTAGTTTGCCTCATCGCTTACCCCATAGACAACTCCTGAGGTACCTGCTGTTGCTGCGACTTCTCCAGGATTCAATACATTTAATGAAAATGCATTATTGGGTTGATCGCCTGCTCTATAGGTAATTAAGGTTCCTTCTTCCAGTCCAGTTTCTAAGGCTGCGCTTGTACTGACTTGACCCTGTCTTCCAAAAGTAGGGACCAATTGAGGAAGCAGTGCAGCATCAAACCCAAATTGCTTTAATAGGTCCTTTGAAGGTTCTTCGTTTTGGAAATCCCAAAAAATACCCTCGCTAAGACCGCTGACCGTTGTATTGATCTGGCCAGTTAATTTCATCACAATGAAATCTCCCGGCAACATTATTTTATGAATTTTTTCGAAAACATTCGGTTCGTTTTCTTTGATCCATTTTAATTTTGATGCCGTAAAATTTCCCGGAGAATTCAAATGTTTGGACAAACATTTTTGATGTCCAATTGAATCAAAGGCTTTTTCTCCATAGGCTACAGCTCTACTATCACACCAAATTATAGAGGGCCGCAAAACTTCATAGTTTTTATCTACTACGACAAGTCCATGCATTTGATAGGATATGCCGATTCCTTTAATTTCTTGCTTATTTACTTTGTTCTTTTCAAGGACTTCCTTCAAGGCTTCTTTGAGATGCATCCACCATGTCGTAGGATCTTGTTCTGCCCATCCTTCCTGCAATGCAATGATGGCCATTTCAGCTTTTGGAGAATAAGCAGACCCAATAAGCGTTCCTTTCTCTCCTGACAAAAGACTAACTTTTACAGAAGAACTACCTAAATCGATTCCGAGAAAATACATACTTATTGTTTTTTTTACACAAAGTAAAAAGGTTCCCAAATTTATAAAATGAAATCGGTGAATTCAAATGATTTCGATATAATATTTATGTGTTGAAAATGTTCATATTGTAGTTTAAACCTAAATAATATTACAAATTTTCCAAATATTCTTTTAATATTGAGAACGTAAAGACAAGACCCAACTGCATTTTAAGAAAGTGATCAAAAATAATGATAAGAAATGACTAAGGAGATTTTTAAATAGACAATGCATAAAAAACATGACTGAACGATTCCGATAGGATGCATGTCCTATGGACATGCAAGTAAAGGAATCGCTAGCGGGTGGGATTGCTACCCTTAGGCTAAGGAGTATTTTTGTAAAGCAGGATATTGAAAAAAGAACCGGTCATTTGTTTTTGATTATTTTGAACACTACTTATTATTAATCTTTTTTAATGTCTTTACTTTTCCCCAAAATTCGATAAAACGATTTTGTCAATTTAATAGACAGGAAAAGTAATGTGCCATAAAACAACCCAAATTGTTGTAATGCTCCTTTGCATTGCACTAACAGCTTGTGATAATCAATCAACAGCTGATCAAGCTTCAACGCAAAGTACTCAAGTTGAAAGCTCACGGAACCAACTTTCTCAAGATGAAATAAAACAAGGGTGGCAGCTTCTTTTTGATGGGCGATCTCTTGATCAATGGAAAGCTTATGGGAGAGAAGATTTTCCTGACAAAGCATGGAAAATTGAAAAAGGCTTGCTTGTTGTTGAACAATCAGGGCAAGAGATGGGCAGCTTAGGAATAGATATTATTACAAAAGAAAAGTATGAGAATTTTGAGCTCCGGTTTGATTTTATGACTTCCGACTCTGCAAACTCAGGAGTCTTTTACAAAGTTTTAGAAGAAGCTGATGCCCCTATTTGGGCCAATGCTCCGGAATATCAAATTATGGACAATGCGTTTTATCTAAAAAAAGTTGAAGACGGCTTTTTGGAAATGGATATGCGCAATCATTTGACAGGAGATGCTTATGGAATTTTTGGAGCAGAGAAAGATTATTCCAATTCACCAGGAATATGGAATACGGCAAGAATACTGGTCAATAATGATGAAGTCAAACATTGGCTGAATGGTCAATTGGTTGTTTCTTATGTTATTGGCTCGAGTGAGTGGAAGAAAAAAGTAGCTTCAAGTAAGTTTTCTTCCTTTTCAAATTATGGTTTGGTTAAAAAAGGTCATATAGGTTTGCAAGATCATGGGCATTTAGTTAAGTTTAGGAACCTAAAAATTAAAGAAATAAAATAAGTCTGAATATGGAAATTTCTAATTGCAAAGTACTTGGATATAAATGAAAAATATAGTTTGCTAAAGAATCAGCAAATTATATCCGTAACTTAAGTTTTAGAAAATATTCTATACATCACAGATTTATCTAAACTAAAAAACTAAACCATGAGTAGAAAAATCCGAATGGGTATGGTCGGTGGAGGACGAGGCGCCTTCATTGGAGCAGTTCACCGCATTGCAGCGGCTATGGACGGTCAGATCGAATTGGTTTGCGGAGCTTTTAGCAGCAACCCTAGAAAATCAAAACTTTCTGGAAAAGACCTTCACCTTCCCAAAGACCGCTGTTATTCGAGCTATGAAGAAATGATTCTAGCAGAAAAAAATCTTCCTGAAGATGTTAGAATGGATTTCGTATCTATTGTTACTCCTAATCATGTCCATTATGGCCCTGCGAAAATGGCTTTGGAAAATGGATTTCACGTGGTTTGTGATAAGCCGCTTTCTTTCAATATGAAGGAAGCAAAAGATTTGCAGAAATTAGTCAAAAAGAAAAAACTTTTATTCGCACTTACCCACAACTATACCGGTTACCCAATGGTGAAGCAAGCACGGCATATGGTGCAAAAGGGCATTATCGGAGAAGTAAGAAAAGTAGTTACCGAATATCCTCAAGGATGGTTGAGTACGTTAGTCGAAGCGACGAACCAGAAGCAGGCAGCTTGGCGCACAGATCCTAAGCGTTCCGGCGTTGCAGGTGCAATGGGAGACATTGGTTCTCATGCTGAAAACCTTGCCGAGTATATTACGGGTTTAAAAATAAAACAAATTTGTGCGGACATTTCTATTCTAGTTCCAGGTCGGAAACTGGATGATGATGGCAATGTCCTTTTGCGTTTCGATAACGGTGCTCGAGGCATATTGTCCGCCAGCCAAATATCTGTTGGAGAAGAAAATAATCTTTACATCCGAGTTTATGGAACCAAAGCAGGTCTTGAATGGCATCAACAAGAGCCCAATACCTTATTGGTAAAATGGATTGATAAGCCAATGGAAGTACTTCGTACTGGTGGCGCGAATTTATGTCCAGCTGCGGCTGCAGGATCACGCGTTCCAGCTGGTCATCCAGAAGGCTACTTGGAAGCTTTTGGCAATATCTATAGGAATTTTGCTTTCTGCATACAAGCTATCGTTGCCGGGAAAAAACCAAATCCGATGCATCTTGATTTTCCAACTGTCGAGGATGGTGTACGAGGAATGAAATTCATTGAGAAAGTAATCGAATCTGGAAAATCAAAACAGAAATGGATTCGAATGTGATCACCAATTTCTTAAAAAAAATCTAAATTAGAAACATGAAAACAATAAAAGGACCAGCATTATTTCTTGCACAATTTCTAGGAGACAAAGCACCCTTTGATACTTTAGACAATCTATGTAATTGGGCAGCAAGCATTGGATACAGAGGTATTCAAATTCCAACTTGGGCAGGTCATATCATTGATTTGGAAAAAGCGGCGAAGAGTAAAACCTACTGCAGTGAATTGAAAGGAAAAGTGGAAAGCTATGGACTTCAAATAACAGAATTGTCAACTCATCTTCAAGGACAACTGGTCGCAGTACATCCAGCTTACGACGTAATGTTTGACGGTTTTGCACCAAAAGAAGTACAGAAAAAACCAAAGGCCAGACAAAAGTGGGCCGTTCAACAATTGAAATGGGCAGCTAAAGCCAGTCAAAATTTAGGACTTAATGCGCATGCAACTTTTTCAGGAGCATTGATTTGGCATACCGTTTATCCATGGCCACAACGACCTGCTGGGTTAGTAAATACCGCTTTTAAAGAATTGGCAAAAAGATGGACGCCGATTCTGAATGCATTTGATAAGGCAGGCGTAGATGTTTGTTATGAAATTCATCCGGGAGAAGATCTGCATGATGGCGTAACCTTTGAGCGATTTTTAGAAGCAACAGGAAATCACAAACGTGCGAATATTTTATACGATCCAAGTCACTTTGTTCTTCAGCAATTGGATTATTTATCCTTCATCGATATTTACCATGAACGGATTAAAATGTTTCATGTAAAAGATGCAGAGTTTAATCCAAATGGTCGTTCGGGAATATATGGAGGCTATCAAGATTGGGTAGACCGTCCAGGACGGTTCCGTTCATTAGGAGACGGTCAAACTGATTTTGTTTCCATCTTTAGTAAACTATCGAGATATGGATTTGATGGTTGGGCGGTAGTCGAGTGGGAATGCTGCATTAAAGATCAAGAGCAAGGAGCTCGAGAAGGTGCTGAATTTGTCGCGCATCACATTATTAATGTTACTGAAAAAGCATTCGATGATTTTGCATCTACAGGTGCTGATGAAAAACTCAATCGTAAAATTATCGGATTGTAATTGAAATTTGACTTTAAGCGGTTGTTTAACCGATAGAATGATACTAATTTGTAGTGGTTTGTTGGCTTGTCTGACAAACCACTACTTAGTTTACAATTAATATGATGAAGAAACTATTTTTTAGAGGAACGACCATAATCGCATTACTTCTTTTTAGCTCCTCGGTTTTTAGCCAAATTGAAAAGCAAAATATCCGTGGGATCGTTTTAGACAATGATACCAATACAGAATTGGTTGGCGCGACGGTAAGATTGTTAAACGTATTTCCTGAAATCGGTGCAACGACAGATGACAAAGGGCAGTATCAATTAAATGGAGTCGCAGTCGGATATCAACAGATAGCAGTCAACTATCTTGGCTATGCTAAGCAAACGATATCTGAAGTTTTGGTAGAGTCAGGTAAGGAAACCGTTCTAGAGATTAGGATGCAGACTTCCAATACTGAACTAGACGAAGTAATTGTCAGAGGCTCGGTCAATCGATCTCGATCTTCAGCTGTGACGAGTTTGAAAACAATAACTGTTGAAGAGACCTTGCGTTTTCCTGCCACCTTTTACGATCCTGCTCGATTGGCAAGTACTTTTGCTGGAGTTGTAAATGACAATGACCAAGCGAACAACATGAGTATCCGAGGCAATTCTCCAAACGGAATGTCATGGCGGGTAGAAGGCGTGGAGATTGTCAATCCAAATCACCTCAGTAATGCAGGAACCATTAATGATCGGCCCACTCGGAATGGAGGTGGAGTCAACATTCTTAGCGCTCAACTATTAGGCACATCTGATTTTATGACCGGAGCTTTCCCTGCTCAGTATGGCAATGCCTTGTCTGGCGTGATGGACATGCATTTGCGGAAAGGCAATAATCAAAACCATGAATTCACGGGCCAAATAGGTTTGATTGGTTTGGATTTAGCAGCGGAGGGACCTTTGTCTAAAAAAGGAGGTGCTTCCTATTTGATCAATTACCGGTATTCAACTTTAGGTATTTTATCTGCCATGGGAGTGGACTTAGGAGATGAAGCGATTAGCTTTCAAGACATCGCTTTTAATTTATCTTTCCCAACAGAAAAAGCAGGTCAATTTACCATTTTTGGAATGGGAGGGATCAGCGATAACATTTTTGAAGGACCAAGAGATACCGCTTTGATAGAATTTGAAAAAGATCGTTTTGATATTTCTGTGAAATCTTCTATGGGCGCAATGGGCGTGACACATGCAATACCCGTTGGAGCCAATAGTGTTTGGAGAACGGTGGCGGTTTATTCAAAAAAAGATGTGGTTAGAACTAGTAATTTTATTGAATCAGATTTTATAAGTACAAGCCTTCAAGCGGAAGATGACTTTGTCGAAAGTCGAATGGCGTTGTCCTCTATTTTCTCCTCCAGAATCAATCCGTTGCTTCGTTTTAAGGCAGGGCTTTTTGCTACACAACATACCTATGATTACAACTCAATTTTTATCTCCAATTTTTCAACGAATCTAATTGATGGAGAAGACCAAGGTTGGTTGATAGAACCCTTTGTGGATTTTGAAACGAAATTAGGTAAGAATGTCACCCTAAATGCAGGTTTGCACTATGTGTATTTTACACTCAATGAAACGCAATCTATAGAACCGCGAACTTCGTTGACTTATCACCTGAATGGCAATCAGTCATTGAGTTTGGCTTATGGCCTTCACAGCAATACCCAACTTCCTCAACTTTATTTTGAACGAAATTCGGCAAACGGAGAATTGTTTAATTTTAACTTAGAACTCAATAAGGCGCATCATATCGTACTGTCCTATACCAATCGACTTAATTCTACAACGACTTTTACAGGTGAAGTTTATTACCAAAGCCTTTTCGATCTTCCAGTATTGGCGAGTTCCTCTTCTTCTTATTCTGCCATCAACGATATAGATGGATTTAGAACGGAGAGGCAAACGCTAAGCAGTGAAGGAACAGGGACAAACAAAGGAATTGAATTGAGTCTACAAAAATTTCTTTCCGACAACTATTATTTTCTGGTAAATACTTCTTTGTATGATTCAAAATATAAAGGAGGAGATGGGGTAGAGCGAAATACAAGGTTCAATGGGAATTATATTTTAAACCTTACTGGTGGAAAAGAGTTTGTGAAAATTAAAAAGAAGAAGACACGTACATTTGGAATGAATGCACGACTTGCTTTTGTGGGTGGTTACAGAGATACGCCAATTGATTTGATCGCTTCTGCATTTCAAGGATTTACTTTTTATTCTAACGATGCTTATTCTTTGAAGCAGAAGGATTATTTTAAAATCGATGCACGAATATATTTTAAAAAGAATAAGCCTAAATTCACAAGTACAGTTGCTTTAGATTTACAAAATTTGACCAATAATCAAAACGTAGCTTTTACTTATTACGATACCGAAAAAGGAGAAGCCATCGAAAAATTTCAACTGGGTTTGATCCCTAACTTGACTTATCGGATTGAATTTTAGGATTTTTTATAGTTGGATTTCCAAAACGAAAAAAGAGAACCCAAATATTGGACTCCCTTTTTAACTTCTACTTGATTACGTTTCGAAAGAAAGAGGCTTTATCAAGTCTATATGATTTAAAAATAGAATAATTTTACGATTTTTGCAAGTAATGAAGAATACATTACGATACAAATACTTATCTCGACCTCGATACAATAGATATCTTATTGCTACTGACAATGACACAAGTAGGTCAAAAAGGTTATACAATGCCAACATTCGTCTTGCGCAGGCATTTCACCCTATACTAACTCAATTTGAAGTGGTACTAAGGAATAGTTTAGACCTTCAACTTAGTAGTTATTTCGTAGATAATGATTGGATCATCAATCAAAAAAACGGATTTATGAGAGACAACTCGCTTAGAAGTTCAAGATTTTTTGTGCGAAATTCAATTAATAAAACAGAAAACAAATTAAGACGCCGAGGAGTAACTGTAACAAGTGGAAAAATAGTATCCGATCAGACTTTTGGGTATCATTATTTCTTGCCCACCATTATAGGTTAATTGGAGGACAGCCAATTCAAATTTTTCAGAACAAACCAAGTTTTGAAAATAGAGCAAGTGTGTATGCGAAACTTGATGAAATTCGAAATTTCCGGAATAGGGTAAATCATTGTGAACCAATTTGTTTTACTGGGTCAAACATTGATTGTTCGAAAGTAATTCATATTCGAAATACATTATACGATCTTTTGGAATGGCTAGAACCAGAAATAAAACCATTTTTTAAAAGCGTAGATAATATTCAAAGTAAAATAAATAACATCATGAAAATTTAAAACATGAAAATTTTATACGGATTTCTAGCGGTACTATTTGTCGTATTTGCAGCTGTACAATTTAATGATGCAGACTCTTTGGTTTGGATATTATTGTATTGCTTAGTGGCCGTTTTGTGTGGGATGGCGTTTATGGAAAAAACGTATCGACCGATTTTACTCGCTACCTTATTATTGATTTTGGTTTGGATGGGGACTTTGTTTCCAGCATTTATAGATTGGCTTCAATCCGGTGCAGAAAGTATCACGGGTTCTATGAAGGCAGAGTCACCGCACATTGAATTGGTGCGAGAATTTTTGGGCTTGTTCTTATCCTTGTTGACCCTTCTTTTTTTGTTAAAATCGAAAAAGAAGTCAGTTGAGAAAAGTGATTTAGTTTAAAAATAAAAAGCTAATTATTGCTGCTCTTCTTTTTGTTCCATCACTAAATCAAAAAACTTGGGAATACATCTGTTAGAAAAATCATTGAAAGAGTTGGTGAGTACCGATATTCCCAGATCAAGTTCGGGGCACAATGCGATTTCTGCGCGATAGCCATTTACAAAACCACTGTGGTGCAATATTTCTGTTCCATCATAATCAAATACTCTCCATCCTAATCCATATTCTGCTTTGCGCAATTTTTTCCAAGTTATAGAATATCTATTGTCTTGATTAAGCGGGATGTTTGGCGTAAACATTTCGGTTAGGGCCTCTTGAGAAATCAAACCCGGTTCATGTCCGAGCAATGCCATCATGTATTTTGACATATCCGTAATGCTTGCATTGACTCCTGCTGCAGGAGCTACCGCGAAATATTCTGGATCCATTTTAATGGTTTTTTTACTTGTATAACCATGAGGCTCTGCGACGTTGGGATTCATTACAATTCCTGAAAAGGTACTAGAGGAATTATTCATTTCAAAAGGTCTGAAAATGTATTCGTCAAGCAATTCAGAATAAGATTTTCCAGTCACCGTTTCACAGATATCACCAACCAAACTAAAGGATACATTTTGATAAGCGAACAATCTGCCTGGAGGTCCGGTAAGCGGAACAGTGCGCAATTGTTGAACCATTTGCTCGAACGGAACTTCTGCTTCAATCAGATTGCCAAAAGTATGTCTGGGCAATCCTGTCGTATGACTTAGTAAATGTCGAATCGTTAATTGGTTGGTATATTCTAGATTGCTTAATTTTACATGCGGCAAATAATCAGTGACTTTATCATCAAAGTCAAACTTCCCTTCCTCTACTAACTTAGCTGCTAATAAAGCGGTAAATCCTTTTGACAAAGAGGCTAATCGGAAGACGGTATGAATGTCTACGGTATCACTTCCTCCCGCTTCACATAAACCATATCCCTTTAGTAAATCAATCTTTCCGTTTTTTACAATGGCAACTCGCATACCTGGCGCAAGGCGATCTTTTGCCCGAAATTCTTCGATGACTTTTTCAAAAGCTTTCCCTAATTCAGTCACTCCGCCTGTAGGGCTAAATAAAGTAACTTTCGCAGGGGCTGGAGGCAAAGGAGGCAATTCTTTGGGAGTGGTGACGGACACAAAAAATAAAACAATAAACAAGAGGCTTGCACCAATTAGAATGGGCAGCATCAAAGGTCGGGAAAAGTAGTTCTCAATATCGCTTGGCTTCATCTCTCTACAAAAATATATATTCTAGTGTTTCAAGGCTAAAAATGAGCAACAAAAGTACTGAATTAGATTTGAATAATTGACTTTAAAAAGCAAATGTAAAATTTAAAATGCCTTAAAAGTAAAACTGTATTGCACTTCATTTTATTTAAGCAAATCCCTAATTAAACCTTTACAGAGATGAATAATTGTGCTGAGTACTTGATTTAAACCCTAGACGCTATTTTTTTGATGGATAAACAATAATAATGTAATTTTGTGGGGTCAAAATGAAAGTCCTTTTAAATAAAAATTAATTCAAATCGACTTCGGATTCGGTTTTTAAAAAATGTAAAATAAATGTCAGCGATAAAGATAATAGAAGCCATCAAAATAGGAGATCTAGATTTAGTGAAGTCGCTAATCGAAAAAGACGATGAATTGGCCAATGCCTCCAGCACGGATGGATTAACCTTATTGATGCTCTCTGCTTATTATGGACATATGGATATTGCGGAATGCATTGCGGAATTCAAAAAGGAACTCACCCCTTATGAAGCAGTAGCATTGGGTAAACATCAAATTGTGACTGCCGCTTTAAATAATGATCCTACCTTATTGGAGACTTACTCTGGAGACGGTTTTACGCTTTTAGGCTTGGCAAGTTTTTTTAATAGAGAAGCATTGGTTCGTAGGTTGATAGCAGAGGGAGCCGATGTCAATAAAGCTTCTGATAATGGAATGCAAGTAAGTCCACTCCATTCAGCTATAGCGAGAAAATCATTGGCTATTTCAAGGATTTTACTAGAAGCAAATGCAGAGGTCAATGCAACTCAACAAGAAGGCGTTACTGCTTTGCACTCCGCAGCATATAGTGGGAGCGTTGAACTCGTTCAATTGCTGTTAGAAAAAGGAGCGGATCCTTCTTTAAAAATGAATAATGGAAAATCTCCTGCGGATTTGGCTCTTGAAGCAGGGTTTGAAGAATTGGCCAATTCGTTGAAATAATAAAAATATTATTCATACAAGTCATCCAAATCTGCTTCTTCCAATTCTATTAAAAAATTTCCAATCTTAGAAATGGTATCGTCCAAACAAGCTTTTCCTTTTTCAGGAGTGGCTTTGTAAGGATTGCCTACGCCAGTGTCTTTCGTCACTTTAGACCATTGTCTTTGCGAACCAGCCCAGCCTTCTCGGAAGCCTTTTATTTTCCATTTCTTGTCATGACCGTCACCCGCTTCTTCAACAGGTCTACAGAGTTGAGGCGCAATATGCATCATTGCACTGGTCTCCATTTCGCCGGCATGATCTCCAAGATCTTCAAAATAGTCGGTCCAAGTCGTTACATGAAACCAATTGACAAAACAAGCAAAAACATCTGGAAACAATAAGGACAACTCTCTGGTTATCTGCTTGAAGTTATTTCCGCCATGACCATTCAGGATAACTAATTTTTCAATCTTGTGTTCAGTTAAAACATGACACACATCTTTTAGAATAGCCAGTTGAGTAGAAGGATTCATATTCATACACAGCTTAATGTCGATCTGGCCAGTATTGACACCAAAAGGAATGCAGGGTAAAACTATTGGACGTGCGCCGGTATCCCAGGCTAATTTCGCAGCACCTGCCGCTATGAAATCTGCTTGATAATTATCCGTTGCATAAGGAAGATGGTAGTTGTGGGCTTCTGTCGCTCCCCAAGGAAGGACTGCTACTTTGAAATCAGTTTCCTTGACTAATTTCCAATTGGTTTCGGCAAGAATGTAAGGACGAGCGGTGTAATCGGACATTTGAAAGTGATTTATACGTTTTAAAAAACCAGAACTACAAAGTACTAAATCGTTTTTAGCAACTAAAATTTTCCAATCAATTCTTCCATTTTAGTCACCACCTCCGCTCCAGCTTCACGCAACAATTCTCCATTTCCTCCTCCTGCATAAGCATAGACTTTAATTCCAGCAGCTACGGCTGCTTGTACTCCATGCACGCTGTCTTCGACAACAACACATTCGGCAGGATCAACACCCATTTTTTTTGCAGCATATAGATACAAGTCCGGTAATGGTTTCCACTTTTGAATATCATAAGCCGAGAAAAAATTTCCATCAAAGTAATGATGCATTTTTGTCAGGCGTAAATTTTCATCAATTTTACTCAACGGCCCATTTGATCCAACACACTTTGGTATCTTGATAGACTTTAATAATTCTTCTGCACCAGGAATCGCAACCAATTCACTTCTGAAAAGTGCAGTAGAACGAACCCTATACTCTTCCTCGAAATAATCAGGCATTGGCTTTCCCGTTTTGTCTAAGATGAATTTTTCAACTATTTCCAGAGATCCACCCGCAAAGATAGAATGCGCTTCTTTTTCAGTCATCGGAAAGCCAAGAGAAGAGATCTGTTCCGCAATGACTCGGTTGGATAAGGGTTCACTGTCTACCAATACGCCATCACAATCAAAAATTACAAGGGAAGTTTTCATTCGTATCTATTTTAATAAGCTACAAAAGTAGGCTTTTTGTGTTAAGAGAATGTTAAAGGAATTTATACAATGCACCATAAAGTAAAGTTCCCGAATCTAACAATAAAATACAGTAGCCTTAAACCAAAACAAAAACTAAAAGCCAATCACGTTCCGGTCCAACTGATATTCAGCGGCCCATTTCATTAATCATTTTAAAAATCAGAACCATGAAAAAGAACAGAACTATTCTGCTCCTGGCTTTTCTATGCCTACTTGGAAGCACTTTCATTCTAATCGTTGCTTTTAACGAAATAGAGCAACCTGTTGTGATGGAAACTCCCCAACAAACGAATCCTTCAAAATTTGTCTCTGCACCGATTCCGGATGATTTACCCGGATCTGTTTTAAAAGTAAAGGATGTTAAACCAATGCCAAATTACCTCCAAAAAAGCATTGATTGGCTTTCCATTTCTCAACGACCTGATGGAAGTTGGGGCGCAGGAAGCCATGCACATCAAAGAGTAACAGACCCTAACGCAGTAAGTGGCGATCCCGCAACGACAGCATTTGCAGCAATGGCTTTATTGAGAACAGGCTCCACGCCGAAAAAAGGAAAATATGCAGACAACGTTTCGAAAGCACTAGATTTTATTTTGGGGAGTATAGAAAAAACGCCAAAATCTGCGAAGAATATTACACAATTGACCGGGACTCAACCACAGGTTAAGTTGGGACAGAATATAGATTTGTCGATGACTCTGAAATTCTTAACAAGGTCAAAAACTTATTTTAATGACGGATCTAAAAAAGGTTCACGTATCAGCATAGCAATGGACCGTTGTATCGCTATGCTAGAAAGCAATCAGAGTGATGACGGAAGCTGGAACGATCAGGCCTGGGCTCCAGTATTACAATCTGCGATGGCCAATGCAGCTTTAGAAGAAGTCGTAGTGACCGGTTATGCAAATGTGAGCAAAGACAAATTAAAGAAATCCAGAAATTACCAAAAGAGCAATATTACTGCTGAAGGAAAAGCTTCTACCGGGAAAGCGGCAGGAATTGATTTGTACACTGTAGCTAGTACACAAAGAGCAACGGCATTGGAAACTGCAGTTGTGGAAAAGAAATTAAAAAAGCGTTTAAAAAATTCTAAAAAAGAAAGAAACGAAGAAGAAATATCTTTAATGCTTGCGGACGAAGGTTATGACAAAGAGGAAGCAAAATCTATGGCAAAATCTTATTCAAGAAACAAAGCCGCAGAAAAAAGAATGGCAGATGATGTGATATTGAAAGGATTTGGAAACAACGGAGGAGAAGAGTTTTTGAGCTTTATGATGACCAGTGAATCTATGGTTGAATCCGGCGACGATGCTTGGAACAATTGGCATTCTAAAATGGATAAAATGTTGGGTAAAGTGCAGAATGGGGATGGATCGTGGTCAGGACACCATTGCATTACCAGCCCAGTGTTTTGTACTACAGCAGTGATTATGACCTTGACTGCTGATCGAGATCAAGATATTTTACAAAACGAGCAAAAAGGCTAAAATATGCCAAAAGTAAGTCCAGTTTTCATAATAATTGTTTTGTTTTTTGCATCAGGCTGTACGCAGCCTGATGCAATTTTAGAACAAGAAGCCTTGGCCAATGCCTGTGATTATTTGTGGACGGAGCAAAACCCAGATGGTGCTTGGAGAAGTGAGACGCATGGAATTATGAAAAACGGTTTGTCTCTCACTCCGTTTATTTTGAATGCATTATTGGATGTCCCTGAATCTAAATATTCGTCAGATGTCCATAAAATAGAAGAGTCAATTTCCTTTATCCGCAAGCAAATTCATGAAGATGGTGCTTTGCGAGGGAGCGAAGATTTCGTCTTGGATTACCCAAATTATTCTACAGCATATGCCCTAAGGGTTCTTTTTAAAAATGGTGACCCAATAGATGAACCATTGATTGAAAAAATGATTGAGTATCTGTTGTCTCAACAATTTACAGAAGATAGAGGGATAGAGAAAACAAACCCGGCTTACGGTGCTTGGGGATTTGGTGAAACAAACCTAGCGCATGGCGAAACAGGCCATGTAGATTTATCCCATACGCGAAGGATATTACAGAGTTTGGATTTGGTAAATGCAAAAGGAAGCTATAAAACAAAAGCAAATTACTATTTGCGAAAAGTACAAAAAACAGAAAGCGAAAATTTCGATGGTGGATTTTTCGCTTCCTCCGTAACCTTGTTGACCAATAAAGGTGGGAGAGAAGAGGAGGAATGGAGGAGTTACGCCACGGCTACTTGTGATGGTGCACTGGCTTTATTGGCAACCGGTTTTCAGCAGGAGGATAGTTATTTAAAAGCAGCGAGATCATGGTTGCAAAAATATGCAGTGTTAACATTGCCGCAAGGTATACCAACAGACGATCCTGATCAATGGCATGAAGTTATGCAGTTTTATCATTTGTCAGTAAGGGCAGAAGTATATGAGGCCTTGGGTTTGAAAAATGAATGGCCAATTCAAATGGAAAATTTGTTGGTGCAATTGCAAAGAAAAGACGGTAGTTTTTTAAACCCCAAGGGAGGTCCCAATAAAGAAAATGATCCACTATTGGCTACCGCATTCGCAATTATGGCTTTAGAAAAGTGTGGGGTTAAAAGGCCTTAATTTTAAGATAACTATTTCCAAGTTTATAATTTTCCTAAATAGTCCAAAGCCAGATAAGCGCTATCTACATTGTGAAAACTTGTATCATTATCGTCTTTAATAAATCTACGAAATTCCGGTAAAGGCATTAGATTGACTTCCACAAATTCTTTTTCATCTAATTTTTGTTCCGCGACTTTTTTACAGTTCAAAGCAATTAAGCAATAGCGTTGCTCGGTATTATATGCTCGGAAAATTTTCTTCTGAAAAATGACTTCCCCCGCTTCGTAACCCGTTTCTTCAATCAATTCTCTACGCGCAGCTTTTTCAATGCTTTCCCCTTTTTCTATATATCCTTCTGGGAAACTGGTCAAATACCTTTCTGGTCCACAGCGAAATTGACGAACAATGATTGCTTCCATATTTTCGGTAAAAGCAGCAACCGATACATAATCGCCATTCCCAATGATATCAAAAACACCTTCAGATTGATCAGGCATTTTAAATGTCTTTTGAATTAATTTTCTCCAACCATCGAACAATACTTTCTCACCAGTCTTTACCCAACTTTCCATATTTATAATTTTGATTTCAAAAATACAATCTATTTTTATATTGAATGCAATCTTGTTTCTTCGATTCCATTGTCTATTGAATTAAGACACTGACTTCTATGTCCAAGTGTACACATTTCGGCAGTAAGAGTTCAGTTAAATAAGATTGTAATTATAGTTTTTATTTAAGAATACTTTGCCACTTTAAAAAGGGTGACGACTCTGTGGTCTGATAAGAGATTTTACAGACAGTAATTAACATAGGGTGACCACTCTGTGGTCTTTTGAGGCCAAAAAACTTGGTCTACTCATCGGTCTTTTCGCAAATTAATGACCTCAGAGAGCATACACTTCAACTTAACTTAATCCTATTTAATTTTTCGAAATGATTTACCGTATTTTTTCAATTATCAAAACAAGAATAGTAGGCTAAAATTTCTGTAATCTTTTCGACGGATTCAACATGCATAACTTTAAGATTAGTATTGATAAAATCAGCAAATTTACCTAGACAGTTTTGCCGGTCTTTTGAGGCCAAAAAACTTGGTCTACTCATCGGTCTTTTCGCAAATTAATGACCTCAGAGAGCATACGTTTCAACTTAACTTAATCCTATTTAATTTTTCGAAATGATTTACTCTATTTTTTCGATTATCAAAACAAGAATAGTAGGCTAAAATTTCCGTAATCTTTTCGATGGATTCAACATGCATAACTTTAAGATTAGTATTGATAAAATCAGCAATTTTGCCGGTCTTTTGCGAGCAAAATGCTTAGACTGCTCATGAGTTCTTTTCATAACTTAATGACCTCAGAGAGGTCAAATTATGTTAGAACTCCAACGATAAATCGATTTTGACCACAGAGTGGTCACCCTAATTATTTATAGTAGCAAAGTAGTAATAAACCCTGCATCTTTTTATTTAAGCAATCGTATATTGTAGCCAATGAAAAGGTCTGATTCAAATTTGGTTTTAACTTTGTTGAGATACCTCTGCTTCTTCCTGTTTTTGGGAAGAGCATGGCAACACATCCGTTGGGATGCGCCCTTTCGGGCTTTGCTCTGGGACCAAAATATAATGGAAGGCTTTGTTACAAAATACACCAACTACGAATGGTCGGAGTGGATCAGAAGTCCCGAAATGGATTCCATAATTCAAGGATGGATAGAAGGCTTTGGTTGGTTTTATTTGTTTTGTGCAATTGTCGTTCTTCTGATAAGAAAGACCTGGCCTAAAAAAATAGTTTTATTCCTTTTCGCTTTTGCGTCATTGAGTTTGATAGTTTTGGCTTTACTTTATTGCAAAGAAAAATTCTATCATGGTGGACAGTTTTTAGAATATGCCATTCAATTTTCTCTGCCCTTGCTCTTCTACTTCGCTTTGTTCAAAAATTATAATAATTCAAGCTTTAAAATTGCACTTAAAGTTGCAATTGCTTCGACCTTTTTTGGACATGGATTATATGCTTTGGGCTACTATCCGGTACCCGGTAATTTTGTTCAAATGACCTTGTCTACCTTTCCTTTTCTTTCAGAACAATCCGCTTATTTGTATTTGAAAATTGCAGGTGTTTTGGACTTAGTCTGTGTGGTTGCTATTTTCTTCTCCAAGTTGACGAAGCCAGCATTGTACTATTGTATAATCTGGGGTTTTTTAACAGCACTAGCAAGAGTTGTCGCTAATTTCTATGGTGACCTTTGGTTGGACAGTTTGGATCAATGGTTGCCAGAGACTTTATATAGACTAGGGCATGGAGGTGTTCCATTGGTTTTGCTGTTAATTTTAAACAATGAAGCTAAAGAAGAATAAGAAATCGAAGTGTGCGTCTAGTTTGGTTAAACCATTACTTCTATGAATAGTCAAATAGAAAAAGTCAGCATGAAAAATATTTATACCTTAATTCTAGTTCTTGCCTTTCCTTTCTTAAACGCACAATCTTTGTATTTTCCACCTGTAGGTTCAGAGCCATGGGAAACCACAGATCCAGCTGAATTAAATTGGTGCGAGGATAAAATAGAAGATCTTATTCAAGTATTGGAAGACGAAAACAGTAAAGCTTTCATTTTATTAAAGGATGGTAAAATAGTTATTGAACATTATTTTGATGACTTCACCCAAGACAGTGTTTGGTATTGGGCTTCTGCAGGAAAAACCCTCACCGCTTTTTCAATAGGTAAAGCGCAGGAAGAAAACTTTTTATCCATTACAGATAAAAGCAGTCAATATTTAGGCTCAGGATGGACGAGTCTTACTCCAGAGCAGGAAGAAGAAATTACGATTTGGAATCAGTTGACCATGACCTCCGGCTTAAATGATGGAGTGGCCAATCAAGGATGCACCGACCCTAGTTGCTTAGAATTCCTTGCGAACCCCGGAGAGCGTTGGGCTTACCACAATGCACCGTATACTCTTTTAGATGAAGTTATTCAACAAGCAGTAGGGCAGACTTTAAATACTTACGTTCAAATCAAGGTCATGGGACCTATTGGTGCCGGTGGCCTCTATGTACCATTAAATGATGACAACGTTTACTTTAGCAAACCCCGCAATATGGCCCGCTTTGGTTTACTATTATTAGCCAATGGCGAATGGGATGGAAATACAATATTGAACGACTCGGAGTATCTGCAAAGCATGAAAAGTCCTTCTCAAAATTTAAATAATTCCTACGGATACTTAACTTGGTTGAATGGACAAAATTCCTTTATGCTTCCTTCCTTGCAAGCGGTTTTTCCTGGTAAGATTATGCCAGAAGCACCAGACGATATGTATGCAGCAATTGGTAAAAATGGTCAACTGATAAACATAGTGCCAAGTCAAAATTTGGTTTTTATTAGAATGGGAAATGCGCCTAATGACAATGGTCTAGTTCCTTTAAGTTTAAATAGAGATATCTGGGAAAAAATAAACGAATTAGACTGTTCAACCACTTCCTCAACTGATATCCAAAAGAACGAAATTCAAATCTTTCCGAATCCAGTCTCCTCAACTTTGAAGATTGATGGAATCAAAGGATTGGATTTTGAAATACAGATATTTGATGCCTTAGGCAACAAGAAAATTACCACTAATAAAGATGATAACATTGACCTTTCAAGTTTGCCAAATGGATTTTATTTTGTTCGAATAAAATTTGAAGGAAAAGTTCAAAAAACCTTAAAGTTGTTCAAGGAATAATATCCAGTATTTGGGCAAAAGTAGTATTCAACAAGTTATTGGCTGAATTGTACAATCATTTATGTATTAAAAATAAATGACATGTTTTTTACGTTTTTTAAAATAAATACTATAACTTTATAATAGTCGGTTTACCTATGTGATGACCGATCTAGAGAAAACTACATTTTTACATTGGATTTAACAGCCGTTTTATCCATTCACAATTAGCAGAAGGGGTGTACTTAAATATTAAGTCAATTGCATTGATTTAATATGCGACGTCTTGTATCCATGATGTAAGTTTTATTTTAGTTAATAACCCATAACCCCATTATTATTAGAAAGCAACTCAGATTATCTACGAAGTCATTTATTTGACCTTCATTTGTTTTACTTCTTAACGTCACTTCATAAAAATCGTGCTCGACACAAAGAGTTAGAAAGAGGCTAGTCCTCTCTCTCTAGAGTACTGTCATTTTGTTTTAAAACGTCATTGTTTTGAATGGGCCAATCTATGCCTTGACCTTACCCAAACACAAAATTAATTTTTAGAAATACCTCAAGAACAAAATCATGAGTATCAAAAAAGAAACCACAAGTTACGATTCCATCTTCGGTGACCTTAATTTCAAAAAAGGAGAAGATGCAAGATCGGTCTACTCTCCTGCTGCATACTTGGCAGACCTCCTTCAACTGTTAGATGATTATTTTGAAAAAGACAAAGACACAGATGCCCTTCTGGACTTTGATAAGCGAAGAGCTGATATTAAAAAGTTGCTCCTCAATGAGGAAAAAACTTTTCAAAGTGTCCCTTATCTTGATATTGTCAATAAGCTATTGGGTGAAAAAGTAGGCGATGTGCCTTTTCAAAAATTGTTGTCAAAATCTTTTCCTTTCAATCTTCCTTTTGATTTGGAAAATGAAAAATTACACAAGAACCTCGATCTGTTGGGCATCAAAGCAGAAGAATTATATAGGTTATTCAACATAAATGAAGAGAACAATACAATCGCCCAAAATGCTCTTGGCTTCTCAAAGGCTTTTTTAACATTGCTTTTGAAATCTGATAATTCTGTCGATGAAATAAAAAAACAGTTCAATAATATTGAATTTGTTGAACTTCAGAATGTAGACACTTTTTTGAAAACAACTTCCATCTCCTTTTCGGAACTGAATGAATTGCTTTATCAGAATAGAGATGCTGAATTGACAAATAATATATCTGAAAGTTACATTAATCACAATTTGCAGGGATTTGCAGATTTAAATAAATCTGGAGATCGAATAATCTGGATAATGAGTGAGTCGGCTTCAGAAGAAGGTCAAGAAACACCGCCGGTTCAATGGTTTGATCGCGTAAATCGTTTTATTAGATTGTCCAGAAAATTGAAAAATAATTTTGTTGATCTTAATTTGATTTTGACAAAATGTTGCGATCATAAAATAGACAATATTGCCATCCAAAGATTGGCTTTGATTCAACGGCTCAGCATAAATGGTAATTTTGAAATAAGGGAACTCATCACTTTAGTTGGGAACCATTTGCCTTCTTCGTTTTCTGAGCTAGAATCCATTAGTAATTCACCGGTTTTTTCAAAAAACGAAAATAAAGAGTACCGACGTGAGCTGGCTAAGTTGGTTGGAGTAAGTGAAGAAGACCTATTGCAGATTGCTGATAAATATGCAGCCTCTGTTTTTTTGCCATCCAATTTAGACTATTTTTCAAGACATCTTTTAATCAATAGATGTGCAATAATTTCGAATCAATTGGACTTGTCCATTCAAGAGGTGTTTGGACTTTTGGATATTTTAGGAAGAGATCCAATGCTGCAAAAATACAACATTTTCAATTCCTTAATCCATCATGAGCTTTCAATTGACAACGCTTTCTCCATTCTTGCAGGCAATGATTCTAAAGCATTGGTTTGGTTGCTACAGAACTTAATGGCACTTTCCAGTTGGATGAGCGACAATCAATTCACTCCATCCGAATTGACCTATATTCAAACGGGAGAGCTACCTGATGAAAAGATCAAAAGGGAAGAATCAAAAAGACTCATCGCAGCATTCAATAATATTTTAAAGGAATTAGAAAACAGTAAGCTTTCTGCCAAGGATTTTGAATCCACACGTTTTGATCAGCGATCAGCTAGAATTATAAATGAAAATATTCATGATCCGGCTAATGGTTTGGTATCGAATGATGAAGACCGATTAGTACCCTTTTCTGAAAATTCAGTATTGAATTGTGGGTACAAGTCCATTAATAAACTGGGCTTAATTACAAAAGAAGATTTTTTAGACTTAGGTATTGAAGAAAAGATGCGGGATAAAATATTTAATAATCTCGTCATTAAAGGATATTTAAATGCTGACGGAAGTTTAATTAAAGAGTCTTTTCCAGCAAATAAGGAAGTGTTTAAAATCAACAATAGTGATTCCGCAGAAACTACTGAAATTTTCAACGTCATCCATTCTATTTTAAAAGAAGAAACAGAAATAGAATCGAATGGAATTAAACATGATTTAGGATCTGCTGTTGATTTTTCTCTGTTCTTTTCGGATTTAAATGAAGTGAACCTTCCTGAAGTTAGACAAAAGGAAGTCTATGATAATTTAATTTTCAATGGCTACATTGACATAGAAGGAAATGTCCTGCAACCTGGTTTTTTTGCAGAACCTGCCAATGCACAAAAGTTTGAAGTCAATGCCAATATTGCGACTTATTCGGAATTGGTCTATGATTTAATCGAAGCAAAAACCCTTCGCTTTGAAACAGAGCAATGTAAAATAAATCAAGACGATTTTCAAAGTATTAACTTAAGAGAAATCGAAGTTATAGATTTAATAGAAAATTTGAGATTCAACGAGTATTTGAATGAGAATGATGAAGTTTTGAACAAAGAACTCTTATTGAATCTTGATTCGAACGACTTCAAATTGGCATTGCAGTTTTATCCATATCGGCATTCAATTTTAAATACCTTAAAAACAAAAATTCAAACTTTTAAATCCACTTTTTATACGATAAAAAGAGAGGAACTGAAAGAGATTGCTCAATTGGTAGTCGCGGATTTAATTTATAATCATCTTGATGAAAACTTTCTCGTAAAGAATCGATTGAATAAAACTGGAAGATTCTTTTTTCAAGAACCTAGCAACTCTTCCTTGTTTGATCCCGGAGTATATTTTGATTCTACCAGCCAGGCTATTGTTTTTAAATTCGTTCAAAAGATTTTAGAAACAACAGAAAAGTATGAATTAAATGAAGATAATTTTTCGGATTTAGGTTTAAACGCAGAAGAAACAGCTCTTGTCATAGCAGTTTTAACTAAAGAGAATTATTTACAGAACAATCAGTTTGTTGACAAAGATAAAATTGAATTTTTCTAAAATATCGATAACGCATTGACCTTTCAATTAGAGGACTTCGAAGACTTTAGCAAAGATATTTTCTTTGTATTGCACAGCATTACAAAGGAGATTAATGAAGGGGCGTCTGAATTGGTAAATAAGGTAAAAGAGTATTTGCTCAATCAGGAAACAGCAATTTTGAACAATTTGAAAGAAGTGCTAGAACTTTCAACTGAAAAGATTCAGGTACTTTCGAATCACATTTTGCACTCTGATAAATCTCTGGCTGAGCAAACACATATTGCCTTGGTAAATGCTTCGGATGAAAATGGAGAGATACAAATGCTGCCATTTACTGATCCATTTTTTACAGGCTTCAATAGAATTCAAAGATTTGGATTTTTAGCATCCAAACTTAATTTAACGGCACAAGAAATCAATATTCTTTTTAAAGACCAAAACCTTTCAGCTAAATTTCCAGAAGCGTTAAATATACCGAAAGGACAAAGTTACTTTGATGCTTTATTAACGCTACATTTTTCTGGAAATGAATTGCTGGAACTCCAACCGACACTAGATGCAAGTATCCAAGAACAAGTTCATCTTAAAGTAGTGGCTATGCTTAATTTAGCAACCAATACGGCTTGGATCTATGATGCACTTACTAATGAGTTGTTGATTTCAGAATTACCACTTGCTAAAATTTTACCTTCTACAGGAGAAAGTACTCAGATTGACGCAGTATTTAATGATAAGGATGGAAACGCATGGGCAATTACTGGCAATCAGTTTTATGTTAGAAAAGGGAAAGAGTCGACATGGGAATTAAGTGATAAAAGCATTGAACCTGAAGAAAGTAATTTATCCAAACTAGGGAAAGTTGATGCATCATATATCGATGCAGAAGGGAAAATATATTTGTTTACTGGAGATCAATATTTGAGGTTTTCAAACGATTTGAGTGCAATTGATGAAGGGTATCCCAAAACCATAAAAGGCAATTGGAATCAAGAACACAACTTTGATTTTCCAGAAAAATACAATGAAGGCTTTGATGCGTCTTTTGAAAACGCAAATGGAGAATTGTACTTCTTCAAAAACAACTCGTTTACTTCTTCGGCAGATTTTAATATTGAAACAGTAATTAACCAGGTCTGGGGGAAAATTAAAAACAACTTTGATAACCTTACCCATTTGGATGCCGCATTTTCCCTCAGAGGAAAAACCTATCTATTCTCAGGAAATCAAGTCATTACTTATTCGTCATCGTTGGAAAACACAGGAGTATTTGCGGATGAAGGTTCTATTCAAGAAATTAGCAAAGCTTTTCCTACGCTATGGGACGTTTTTTGGAATGGGATTGATGCTGTATTTTTTGGAGCTGATGGTTACATACATTTTTTCAAAGACAATGATTACCAAAAAATATCTGATGATCTACTCAACCTTTCGGAATCCGAAGATGAAGATATTCCATTGGATATGAAATGGGGGAAGATACAAAATAACTTCCGCGAACAATGGCCGATAAGTGCTGCCTTTGCAGGTCTGGATGGCAATGTATATTTGTTTAGTGGTGATCAATATATAAGGTATTCAGGACATAGTTATGCGAAAGTAGATGAAGGTTATCCAAAAAGAATCCGAGACAATTGGGGTGGTTTAGAAAATGTAGAATCTGCCTTTGTTATGGATGGAAAAACCTACTTGTTTGGTGTAAACGCCGAAAATCAAAAAGCATACGTCCGTTATTCAAGTAACGATTATACCACTGAAGATAAAGGGTATCCGCAAGTTCCTATCGAAAACTGGTGGAACCTGCCATTTCAATTAATAGAAGAAGGTTTTTCTGCACCAGATTCAGTGTTTGTTGGACAAGATGGCGTAACCTATTTGATAAAGAATTCACAGTTTGTAAGTTTCGATAACCTCCACCGTTGGTGGTCAGAACCCGCAAGTATTTCTTCTAAATGGAACAACTTACCTTTCGAAACAATTGATGCTGGGTTTACTGGAAAGGATGGAAGAACCTACCTTTTCTCTGACTTGGACTTTGTCCGTTACTCTGACAAAACGTTCAATAAAATTGATCCGAAGTTCCCAAAGAAAAGCCATGAATTTTGGGGAAAAGTTGCCAATAATATTGAGCAAAATCAAAAAATAGATGCTTGTTTACTCCTCACACAAACACATGAAGATTTTAACCAGACTCATACCACCTATATTTTTTCTGGGAATCAATACTTCAGATATTCAGGGACTATTTACGATAAAGTTGATGAATCTTATCCAAAGTCTCTGGACCAGTTTAAGAATGAAAAAGGAATTGAAAATTTAACAACTAATTTTCCAGATGGAATAGACGCTGCATTCTCCGATAATCGGAATGTATATTTATTTGATAAAAATAGATGTCATATTGTTTCTTCTTCGCTTTACAAAGAATATCGAAATGTTTTTGATTTGCCAATCAGAACGGCTATTGTAGAAAATGGCAGCTTCTTTATTGAAGATCAAGTGGGTTGGAGACGCTTGAAAAATATTGAATCGAACTACGCCAGTAATGGCAACGCACAACCCTCAATACTAGATAAAGCGGATAAAGATTTTCGATCTAATCTCGATTCGATTCTTCAAGGAACAGATAAAAACACTTACTTCTTTAAGAATGGATTTTGTTATAATGAAACCTTGGATAAAATATATCCAATTCAAGAAGAATGGGGTAAAGTCCGTAACTCGATAAAAGAATTGAATCAAATTGATGCTGGGTTTCTTGGCAGAGATGGAAAATTGTATGTGTTCTCTGATGATCAGTTCTGGGCTTATAACAGCGATGATTTGCCTGCTCCAGATAAGGCAATGGCAACCTTTAGTCTCGAAAACCCACAGTTGATTGTTGAGAAATGGGGACTAGACTCGGTACAAGTTGCATTTGTAAAAGAAGAAAAAACCTACTTATTTGAACATCCCGACGAAAACAACAACGTTAGGTATATATGCTTTGATTCTGATACTTATGAAGAGATTCCAGAATCCAAAATTACAGATTTTTCTTGGTGGAACATTCCTTTGGAATATGTTGAAGAAGGGTTCAGTCAAGTAGAAGGAGTCGCATTCGAAAAGGACAATATGTTCTTGTTTTGCAAGGATGAATTCATACAATACAATCTGACAGACGATGTTTGGACTTATCCTAAACCAATTGGCTTAATATGGAGAGGATATGCGTCTGGAACGGACAAACACAACACCATTACCTCCGTATTTAGAGGTCCAGATCAGGTCGATTATTTCTTCTTTGAAGGAAGTTTCGCTATTTACAAAAATGGAAGATTTAGTGATTTAGAGGACATCAAAACTTTTTGGGGACTTAGCCAAAACAATATAGCCGAAACTGGGCAAGTCAATGCAACTTTTGTGAGTCCATCCGGCGCAACCTATTTGTTTTCTGGGAATCAATTTTACAAATATTCAAACAGCGATTACGAATTCATTGATGAAACTTATCCTAGATTGATAAACAACGATTTGCGAAAAGAAGTCGGTTTTGAAAACCTTTCTGATGATTTTTTCAAACTTTTAAAATCAAATGGACAAATTGATGGACTCTTAAATAACGGACGAACAATGTACCTTTTATTGGGACAGGACTGCATTGCTGTTTCTAGCGAAAGCGAAACTACCATTCCGTTGAATCGATTGGGGCAATTGAAAAATAACATCCAAGACGCTAATAAAATTGATGCTGCTTTTTCTCATCCTGATTTGGGAATATATTTGATTTCAGAGGACCAGTATGTACGTTATTCCGAAGTGGAACAAAGTTTTGTAGATATTGGTTACCCCAAACCATTGTCTCAATTGCAAAGCGAGTTTTCTACTTTGTTTGATGAAAAATTTGCCAAAAATATTGATGCAACTTTCCTGAATGCTGATGGAGAATTGTATTTGTTCAAAGAGGCTAGTTATATTAAGGTTTCGGAGGAACCTACTTTGAATTCAGTTTTTGAATTGCTAAATAATGGCGAAACTTCTTTTGAACTTAATACTACAAATCGCTTGAATGCAGGATTCGTAAGTCCTGATGGAAGTGCCTATTTCTTCAAAGGAAATAAATACGTCAAATACAATGATTTTGCAAACCCGCATTATGAAGAAGGATATCCCAAACCAATTGCTGAACACTGGGGAAATTTACCAGTCGAATTTCGAAGTGAAATAGAAGGTGCCTTTGTATTCAATGGTAAAACCTATTTGAGAAATGGGGATTCCTATGTGCGTTATGCTAAATCAAACTATAGCCAAATAGAACCAACGTTTCCAAAAAAGTTTGTGGAACAATGGAAAAGGACCTCTGATTTTTCTATAGTTGATTTAAAAGCGATTGCAAAATTTAAAAGCTTAAGTGATCAGCACCGCAGTGATGAGTTATCATTGCCTGGACTGTTGGATGCTGGCAAGAGGTATGTAAAAGATCCGTTTAAAAAGCTAAGCGAAATTTTTAATTGGGACCAAGAAGAAGTACAATGGCTCAAGCGCAATAATGCATTTTTAGAAAAAGAAAATGATGCTGAAATAGCCTTTAATATTGAACTGATTTTGAAAATGGAGGAAGCCTTTCAATTGGCGAAAAAAGTTGGTTTGGAACCCTCTATTTTATTTGAAAAGGTATACAACCTCCTTTTTGTAAAGGAAGAAATAAAGCAAGCAAACGAGCAATTGAATAAATTGATCGAGCTCGCCAACACAGAATCAGATTGGAAAATTATAAAGGATCAAATTAAAAACGAACTCAACTTAATAAAACGAGATGCCTTACTGCCCTATGTAATTGCCAATGATGCTGATGTAGAAGATGCAGGTGATTTATTCGCCAAGATGCTATTGGACGTTGAAATGGGGAAGGATGCAAAAACATCCGAAGTCAAAGAAGCAATTTCCGCGCTGCAATTGTATTTCCATCGATACTTTATCAATCAAGAATCCTTGAGATTAGAAGATGGAATGGAAAGGAAAGAACTCAAAAAGTGGTGGTCCTGGATGAAGAATTACAGAGTTTGGGAAGCAAACCGAAAAGTGTTTTTATATCCTGAAAACTACATTCGCCCGGAACTTCGAAAGGGAAAAACGCCTGCCTTTAAAAACTTAGAAACGGCTCTACTTCAAGGCGAGTTGACGGAGGATCTAATCCAAAGCAGTTTCAATAATTACCTAACTGAATTCGAAAAAGTTGGCAACCTTAAAATTACCGGTGCTAATGAATATTCAGACGGGGACAATACGGTATTGATCCTTTTTGGTCATACACGGACCGAACCTGCTCAGTACTATTACCGGACGGCTAAATTCAGCAATAAGGATAATGGGGTTATCTGGGAAAACTGGGAAGAATTAGGAATTAAGATCAATTCTACTAGAGTATTTCCCGTTTACGCTTTTGGTCGTTTAATGGTTTTCTGGACTGAAATTTCAGCGTACGAAGAGACGAGTCCTGTAGTGGTAAGCAATGCAGAATCTTCCACTTCTGAAATTGATGATTCGGATAAAGTGGTCAATTATAAATCAGATATCAAATATTCGTTTTATGATTTCAATAAGAAATGGATCAACCCACAAACCTTACTGGAAAAAATTGATCTGGATTATAATATAGATTCTGCTTATGTCGATAATGGCGAAATCGTCACCTTCTCTGGGAAGTACTGCTTGAAGTCAAGCAAAACGAATCCGAGTGGCGATGTTCGAACAATTAAAGAGGTATTTAATGTAAAAAATAGGACGGCACTCCCTGAAATTTTTTATTCTGGAATTGATGCTGCAGTACTCATTGAAGGAAAAAAATATTTCTTTAGAAACAATTTAGTAGTAAGTCCTGGAGGGGAAAGCCAAGCCATATCCAGCCTTTTCGTTACAGATAATCGACTTAGCAGAAAGAGTCCGATTTTTGAATTTTTTAAAAAACTAACCCCTTTAAAAACGGAGGTTCCGGAATACACAAAAGGCGTTGCTGCAGCATTTTATCTGAATAAAACGGTTTGTCTAATTGACCATCACGGTGGATATAACTTTTTCAAATGGAATGCTACAGGATCTGTTTTCAAAGAAATTGCAGATGATATAGGAGGAGATCCTTTTTGGACTGCCTTTATAAATGTGCTCACGCATAATTTATTAAAACTAAGTCCAGTTGATGCTGTTTTCGAAGATGCTGAATCACAAATACTCTATGTCTTGAGAAAAGGGCAATACAGCTGTTACAAACATGTGCCCGGAAGAATAAATGTCCTAGAAGAATTAGATGGTTTTCCAAAACCAATAAAGGGAAACCTGACCTTTAATATGGATAAGTTTTTCAATAAGCTTCATGTTGTAAATGTAAATGACAAGTACATCAATTTAAATTATGTTATTCCAAATATCCCAGAAGAATCAGCATTAATTTCTGGAAAGATTCTTCCTGATTTTGAATTTTTGGAAACTGAAATTCGAGATAAAGTAGAGGAAACCTTTTTACTCGAAGCAGAAAATGAATTAAAACCATTCCTGAGCTTTAATACAGATAACGATGACAGTTCTTTAGCAGAATTTAAAAAATCGAATGCTCATTTAGAACTCATAAAGGAAGATGTTGACTTTTTAACCCTTATTGAAAAAGGAGTAACCGACCTTGAAAAAACGATTGAAAAATCTGCGCCATCTAAAATAAAATCTGGACTGGAAAAAATCAGAACCAATCTAGAGTCATTAGATGCCTCATCTGATGCATTGTATAAGAAATTGGATTTGGCAATTGCCCCAATGGAAAAGGCTTTAGAGCTTGATGGATCAAACGATGAAAAGAAAGCAGCAAGAGAAAAAGCAATAGAGCAGATAACAGATAAACTTACTGTTTTAAAAAGAGACCTTGACTCCAGGAAAACCAAAATGAATTCTAATTTATTGACCTGGGGGTATAAATTGAGAACAGCAAACCAGTTTTGGAATATTTCGGTTTATCATAAAATAGATCGGATTAAAACAAAAATAACAGAACTAAGAACTAAAAACGAAGATCAAAATCTTAGCTTAACAAGTGAGGAATTCCATGAAATTAAGCTAGGATTAGATGCCTACAAAAAGCATAAAACCACTTTTGAAAATATTAAAAAAAGTATTTCAGAAATTTCTAAAGATGATATTGCTTTTCCGCAGGGTGATGTATCAAAGAAGGTGCAGGTTAAAGTCACCCAATTGGGTAAATTGATTTCAGAACTAGAAAAGATTAATACCAGCAATAATAATTTCGATACACTTTTAGAAAAACTCGAAAAAGACATAAGATTACTACGTGAACTTTACTACGGAAGGTTTGATCTTTTTCCAACTGAGTTTGACATTCAAAATAAAACCAATTTTACTTTTGGGCAACCAGATTGGTATGTTTTTGAAGAGAAGAGTGGCACACTACTTTGTAGGCCACTTCCGTCAAATGAATCAATTGACCCGCAGTACGAGATCATAAGATTGACGAGCAATTCAATCCCTTTGTTGAGCAATAGGTTGTTCGCTTTTGGAATTGACGGTTTCCTAAGTCTTACAACGCAAGTAATTGACGAGCGACCTTATTTCAAAGAGAAAAAAGAAGGAGAAGGACAGTCTCTTGCTTCTTTTCTTACGCGAGCATTTACATTTGGATTGTCAGCTGATACTCGAATTCCAGTCGCGGAAGATTTGAATAGACAAATTGCGAATGCAGAAAGACCTTTGCAACAAGAAGTAAATTCAAACAACACCATTACTTATTCGCCGAAGAAAATTAAAAAAGTACCAGTATCTCTCAACCTAGATTTCAATGGCGCAAGCAGTAACTATTATTGGGAAATATTCTTCCACGCTCCTTACCTTATTGCCAATGCTTTGAACAATGCACAGAAGTTTGAAGAAGCTAAAAAGTGGTACGAATACATCTTTGATCCTTCATCTGAATTCGGACCTTGGCAATTTTTGCCAATGGTTCAAATAAAAGAAAAGGACTACAAAACAACTTTAAAAGAACACCTGCTTAATCCACATCCGGATGCAAAATTAGAATCTGAGTTAGCGGTATATCGCGAAGATCCATTCGACCCTCATGCGATTGCTCGCTTGCGACAAGTGGCATACCCCAAAGCAATACTGATGAGCTATATTGATAACCTTTTGGATTGGGGGGATGTGCTGTTTAGGCAATATTCCGTCGAAAGCATCAATGAAGCACGTATGCTATACGTTCTTGCCAGCGACTTGCTTGGTGAACAACCAGAATATGCAGGCAAAAAAGAGTTGCCAACAGAAGCAGGCTTTAAACAATTGAGTAATCCGGATGATAAAGATGATTTGCTTTTAAATAAAATTCACAATAGTGTTGAGCATCCATATTTTCATATTCCAAACAATGAAATATTCATGGATTACTGGAGCCGGGTGAATGATCGTTTGTATAAAATACGCCATAGTTTGAATATTGATGGTGTCAAACAAGCCTTGCCATTATTCCAGCCTCCAATCGATCCAATGGCACTGGTACAAGCGGCGGCTTCGGGAGGTGGTTTGAGCCAAGCATTGTCCATGAGTTCAGTCGAAGTTCCTCATTACCGCTTTGATTTTATGCTTTACAAAGCCAGAGAATTACAGCAAAAATTAGCACAGTTTGGTGGTGAATTATTGAATGCGATTGAAAAACGAGATGCAGAAGAATTGAGCTTGATGCAGAACGAACAAGAGGGCATTATTTTAGAAATGATGACTCAAGTCAAAGAAGCTCAAATTGAAGAGGCCAATTCTGCAATCAAATCTTTGGAAGAAAGTCTGAAGTTTGCAGAACGAAGAATTGCTTACAATGAAGAAACAATTGAAGAAGGTTTACTACCTCAAGAAGAAGGACAAATTGGAGTACAAATCAGCTCCGCAGCCTTGCATGGTATTTCTTCTATTATGAAAATAGCAGCAAGTTTCGGACAAGCTGGACCAGATGTTTTGGCGGGCCCATTTATCATGGGAGTCAAGCATGGAGGTTCTCACTTTGGCGAAGCCTTGAACGCTTGGGCTGAAGTCGCTCAGTCTGCAGCAGAAGGGCTTAGTATTGTGGGAGAAGTCCTTGCTGTATATGGTCAGCATAAGCGCATGGTAGCAGATTGGGAGTTTGAAGTAGAAACTGCAAAAAGCGATATCATTCAAATTCAAAACCAAATTAAAGGCGCAGAATTACAAAAACAAATCGCTCAATACGAACTGCAAATTCATGAAAAAGAAATAGATCAACGATCTTCCATTGCAACTTTTATGAAAGACAAATTTAGCAATAGTCAACTGCATCAATGGATGGCCGGAAAACTTTCCGGACTCTATTACCAAACCTATAAGATGGCAATGGACATGGCTAAATCGGCAGAAAAAGCCATGCAGTTTGAAAAAGGATTAGAAGCGAAAGAAGTGAATTTTATCAGCGGCATGTATTGGGACAGTCAGAAAAAAGGATTGCTTTCCGGGGAGAGCCTTGGATTGGATATAGATCGAATGGAACAAGCTTTTATTGCAAACGATAAAAGAAGATTGGAAATCTCAAAATCCATTTCTTTGCTGGAATTGAACCCTAAAGCCTTTTTGGATTTGAAAGCAAATGGTACCTGTGAATTCGGATTGTCGGAGGCTTTATTTGATTATGACTTTCAAGGACACTATTGCAGACAAATTAAGACGATCTCACTTAGTTTCGATGCAGGCGAAGGACAAACCATCAATGCAACATTGACACAGTTGGGCCACAAAACAGTACTTAAGCCAGATGCCAATGCAGTTAAATTTTTATTGGATCCAAAAGGGGATCAACCTACTGCGATTCGAAGCAATTGGAAAGCCAATCAACAAATTGCACTTTCTTATGTAGAAGAATACGATACAAATAATGGCTTATTCGAAATGCGTTTTGATGACCAAAAGTACCTTCCATTTGAAGGAACTGGAGCCGTTTCCCAATGGCGATTAGAGTTGAATGGCAAACGAGGTTCTTATGATTTGAAGGACCTGCTTGATATCATTGTCAACGTGAAATACACTGCTTTGCAAGGTGGTGCAGTATTCGGAAATGCAGTCAAAGGTTTGTTGAAACCTTATCAGACAGTTAAGTACTTTGATTTGAATTATGACTTCCATAATGAATGGATGGACTTTGTGCAAAATGACGAAGAAGTCTTGGTTTTGAACTTCAATAAATCCCATTTTCCAAATATGGCCAGCAATAAAATAACAGGAATTTTTACTCGCTTTGATTTGCTGTCACAAGGTAATGTTAGTCTATTACTAAATGAAAATGAAAACCTTGTTTTGAATGATGGAAAGACAATAGAGCCAGCTGGATTAAGCATTAAAGAAGAAGATTCAGAATGGTCTTTTAGCATTAAGGGGGACAAATCCTTAATTAAAAACATACTGTTAATCATTGGCTATAAAGCTAAAGTTTAAAAAAGAAAACTACATTTAAAGATTTGCTAGACCTTCATCCTTGTAGGAACGGATGCGGGTTTAGTAAGTCTTTTATAAGAAATTGAAATCAAGGAAAAAACCAAAAATTTTAAGCAATTGAAAAAAATAAAATCCTTTATAAAGAATCGACAAAAGCAAAAAGCAGCGAAACAAAAAGCCCAAAGTTCAGCGCTCAAGTCGATAGCAGACTTGGGGATAAATGTAAATGCAAAAAATAAAGTTGATTTAGCAACGGCTCGACTAGCTGCTGAAGGTGCTGCCGCATCTGCTGCAGCGGCAATGGGGGTCAATATCATGAAAGCCAATGGTGAGATTGATACGAATAAAATGCGAGAAGCCGTTCTTCAATTTATGAATTTTACACCTGATCTCGCAGGACAAAACCGCCAGAATGCTTCTGCTCAAGCTGCTATAAGTTCCACGATTGATTTTGCTAAATCCCTCAATACAGATATCAGTGACGGAGAAGGCGGGATTGACAGTTCAAAAATGAAAGCAATGGTAAATCTTGCGGTAAACTTTGATGAACTTAGCCCTAAGAAAAGAAACAATAGACAAGCAGTTGCTGCATTGGAAAGTAGTTTAAAAGGTATGGAAACGATGACCGAATTGTCCCGAAGAGAAGTTTCTGAAAAAATGGAAACACTATTGTCCGCTACCGCTATTGAAGATGGTCAAATTAGTTTGCGAAAAGCAATACAAGCTCGAGAAACATTGATCGATGCAACAAAAAATAATCGGCCACTATGGAGAAAAGGAACAATGACCAGACAAGAAGCAAACCAACGTTTACAACATAATCTCAAAATTCAACTAGCCAATCATAGGCTTTAAAATAACACCAATAATGAGGAATAGAAGAAATAATAAGATAACAATTGGAAGTCCTACGAATGCTCGAAGAACAAGTATAACAAGTTCCACTAATTTACTATCGCAGAATAATAGATCCATTGTAAAAAAAGCAGGCAATAAATTGATGAACATACTGCCTAAAAAGTTTCACAGTTGGATAGGTGCAAGACGGGGTTCCAAAGGTGCAATTGGTGACATCGTAGAAATTGGAGCAGAGAGAAGTACGCATCAAATGTTGTTTTGGAAAGATGCAAATGGGCCAAAGGTTTATTTGAAAAATCTGATACCAAACAACGACCGATTAAAAGCTGAATTTGGCGAAAACATCCAGAACGTAAAAAACAGTGCTGATGATAAAATATTTAGTGCTAAGGAATCTTTTCCATCTGAAGTTATAATTGATGTTGCCAATAATTATGATGAAAGTATTGATAGGATGGTAGGCAATAGTTTCAAGGAAAACAATGGCGATGACGCTAAAAGATTGCACTTGGTAAGTATCGAAAAAGATAAAACAAATGGAAGTACATCTGTTGTTTACAAAACAAGTATCAGTATTGCTAAAGTGAAGACCGATTTTGAAAATTCAATTAAAGACAAGATTCCACGTGAAGTGTACAAAGAAGTAAGAACGGTCTTAGGAGAATTAGAAGTTGGAGAAAGCATTTCTTCACAAAGCAAGGTGCGAAAAGACAGCGATGACTTAAGACGACAAATCGAAGAGCTGAATCAAATATCAGCAATGATTACGAAAGCGGAATATGGTCCTGAGAGACATGAAAAGTTAGCACGAGAAAATAGAAATCGCGCTATTAGAAATAAAGAACCTTTAGATATCGAAGATGTTGAAGACTCAAGTTTGAAAGAATTGAGGAAGAATGTTGTTGAAAAAAGAGATATCCTGATTCAGGAATTACAGGTCATGAATACACTTGAAAGTGAAACAATAAATACAGTTGCTCCCGATACCAGAATTCCACCTGTCATCCCACCAGACCCAGGATTGGATCAACCAGAAAGAACGGTTCCTGATTTTGTCAAGCCACCAAGTGCTGAAGAAATAGCAGCATTTAATAAAAGAATGGCAGCGGAAAGAAATGGTAATCAACGAGTGGATGAAGCGGAGTCAGAAGGAAAAGAAAAAACAATGGATACCACACCTGAACCCATTTATGCAGGTTTTCCTTCATTAGATAAAAACAATGAATCAGAATCAGAATCAGAATCAGAACCAGATAGCGATAAGCCGGAGCAATTCGGTAAGTTATTTACTGACGCAGAACTAGAAAGTAAAGCAACTTTGGAAAGCATACCACCTAGCCGTCGATGGAAGTTGTTTATTGATAAAGATAGACAAATAGAAGGAGAAGATACCTTTGATAAAAAAGAACCCGGTTATAAAAACGCTATGACCAAAGCCCTGGATCATGTGCAAGCAACCATGAGCCAAAGGTTAGATGCAGATGGATTTATTCAATTGCATGATTTGGCAGTAGATGGTGTGACGAATGATAGGGAAGAAGCTTTCAAAAAAGGATTGCACAAAGGATCTCAAAATTATGGCTTTGCAGCAGAGAAAAAACCGACTGAAAGCTCTTTGAAAGAACTTCAGGAAGAAGGAGTTTTAAAAGATATTGCTATAAAAACAGATGACACTTTTGATTCCGTTTTATTGATGGGCCGAGTCTACTCAGTCGCTAGAGATGAAGCAGATGCTAAAAAAAGAATCAATGAACATTTGAACACCTATTATTCAGAGCTTAGCAAAGCAAATACTGAAAATGACAAAGTAAAAGCGATTGTCAAAGTCGCTCGTGCACTAGAAGTCGGTCACTATTTTGCAGACGGAAACCAAAGGACAGTCGTCTTTTTAATGCTCAACAAATTTTTAATGGAAAACGATATGCTTCCAGTGATTATGGAGAATCCCACGGCTTTCGATGGATACCTCACCATTGATCAGTTGGTTGCAGAAGTATACAGAGGGCAAAGAAATTTCTTGGAAGCCAAAGACTGGTAAAACCTAAAAATTTCTTTTTTGATCCTTTAGCGTAGCTACAAGACTTTTGTTTTGTGGCTATTGCTAATTTAAGGAGATGGATTAGTTTTTTTTGTGACTAAACTTTGTTATGACAGAAAAATTCTAGTTTTCATAAATGAAAGGTAATCGATAGCAACAAAAAATTAGATTATTAAGTATATTCATAGAACTTAAGTAATCTTTTCCCCAAGAATTAAGTTTGTAAAAACACAAACCCAAGACCCTTGAAAAAAAATAAAAGTTTCCTGCTTTTTATTCACCTCTTTTTTTGCACGCTTTTTACCCTGCCGAACCTAGCATTTTGCCAAGTCAACACAGATTCTATTTTACAAGTTCTAGAAGGGATTGAAAATGTAAGCCAGAAGCTATCCTATCTGGATACGGTTTGTTTTCATGTCAAAAAAATGCGATATACTGATGGCGAACCCTTATTTGAAGTTCGCCAGGAACTCTCCACTTATAACGCCGATTATAACTCTAATTTACTCCGGGCAATAGAAGCATCTGATTATTTTATTAGTATTTTCTATGCAAAAAAAGGGGAAGCCTTTATCCAACCCTTTTATGATAAACTAGAAGACATAGAAGACCCACTTTTAAGAATTGAAGTGATGGATCTTCGTGCTGCAATGTATGGAGATCAATACCAGTTTGTACCAGCTGTTGAAATTTATCAAAGAATAATTGCGATGTACGATTCTAAATTAGAACCAGCGATTGAAATAAGTGGGGACGTATATCGGAATCTAGGTAAAAACTTATATGGATGCGCCCGTTATGGAGAAAGTTCTATCGCCTTAAATAAAGCCAAGGAAATTTATTTGGAAAAAAACGACAGTACAGGGATGCAATGGACATTGCTTGAGTTAGGCAACTTGTTTGGCCAAATAGGTTTGCATGATGAAGCGGCTCTTTATTTTAAAGAAAGACAAGAATACATCTATCCTCCTTCTCCAACGAGCAAGGCCGGTGATTATGCAAATCTAGGCAGAAGTGCAATTAATCAACAACGTTACCAAAATGGCCTAGTCAACTATCACAAAGGTTTGGCACAAGGCCCCTTTCAAGGTCGCTGGGATTTTATTGATTTGTATCTGTATAATGGAATTGTAGAATGCCATTTCTTTTTAAACCAATTGGATTCGGTAAACTATTATTATGATAAAATGGACAAAAAGTATGATGACTTGGGTAGGAATGAAGTATATGAATTTCTCTTTTTGCAATCAAGGTTTTTGAATCGTTTGTCTCTGAATCAATTTGAATTGGCAGAAGCTGATGGAATGGTCATGTATGAACGAGCTGGCAAGAACAAAGATGCTGCAGAATTATTAATGCTTGCTCAATTCTTTTCTGAATTATATCGGAAATGGGGAAAGTATGAAGAAGCTTTAAGTTATACAGATGAGTACAGTGAACTACGGGATTCTATACAATCTTCAAATAAACATCAGGCGCTTTTGCTTTATCAAACGCAGTATGAAACAAAAGAAAAAGCAATTGAAATTGACAAGTTACAAACGGAGAACGAACTTCAGGCTTTAGAATCTCGCGCAACTCGTAATAAGTTTTTGCTCGGAGGATTATTGCTTTTATTTGGTGGAGGTCTTATTTATATGAACCAGTATTTTCGAAACAAAGTTGCAAGAACCATTCAAATCGAACGTTTGCGAAACAAGATTTCTGCTGACCTGCATGATGATGTTGGGTCAATTCTTACGGGTCTTGCCATGCAAACAGAAATTCTTGAACAGACCTTACCAGAAGAAAATAAAGGACGCTTGTCCCGCATCACAGATATGAGCCGTTCGGCAATGTCCCGTATGCGAGATGCGGTATGGGCAATGGACGCATTAAAAGACAATTGGGAAAGTTTGATAGATAGGATGAATGAATTCGCTTCCGAAACCTTACTTGATAAAGACATTAAATTTCAGATTGTGCAAAAAGGTATTGAGGGTCAGACAAAATTGCCTGGTGAATTGAGGCAAAACATCTACCTCATTTTCAAAGAAGCAGTAACGAATATTTTAAAACATTCGGATGCTACAGAGACAGAAATTACTTTGGACAACCAAGGAGCAGCTTTTGAAATGATAATCCATGACAATGGTTCTCTTAAAGAAAAAAACTATAAAACCACAGGCCAAGGGACTACTAACATGGCTACACGTGCCGAAAGAATAGATGGAAAATTAACGACCAACTACAAAGACGGTTTTGTTGTTTGGTTGCGCAGGCCGTCTATTTGATTCGTGAAAAAAGAAACACCCTCATCTATTGACGAAGGTGTTTGAAAGATAAAAATGTTGACTTCTTTCATTAATTGTACAAAAAATTAAAGCTTAACTTTGTCCAATTACTTACGGGTCAGTCTTTAATCAATACTTTTTATTCATCGCATTCCCCCCATCCCGTCGAGAAAATGGTGCCCCAGCATTTGTAACACTTTGTTTCTGGCTTATCTAATTTCTTTTCAAAAATTTCACCTGTAGTTTGTGCTGCGGTTATGGTAACGTCCGTTGCACCTGCAGGGACTTCAATTGATTTAGAAAAACCAAGTGTGAAGTTTGGACTCTCTTTCGTTTGAAACCCGCCATTGTGTTTGTATTTAACGGTAAACCACATCACATAGCCGCCCCCATTTGTAATTGAAATATTGGTAGGCATTTCAGGCTCAGGAAGAGGTCTGAAAAAATCGTATCTACTTGGCTTCAATGGACGATAATTGTCCCAAATGTATTGCTCCGTAATTATTTTTAAAGTTTGTTTCTTAGTTTCAATATCCGGATCGTTTGGAAAAAGTTCTTCAATAAGCGCATCGCACATTGCCAAGAATGTCATATCGACTGGTGCCATAGTTTTATCTACTTTATCTCTCCACTTGTCCAAATCGGTTTCCCCATTTCCACCGCTTGCAAATACCTCGCGTTTGAAATTAGTTTTTGAATTAGAATTGCCTTGACTTTCTCCCATTCCAAAAGAAACCGTTCTACCCACTTTTACTTTTTTAATGGTCACGGATGCTGAGTTTTTAAAATTGGTTTCAGTCATTCTTGACTTCTCATAGTCCGAACGTTTCACCTGAGTTCTGGCTACGTATTTTCCACCCCAAACTACTTTATGTGCAAAGTGAGTTCCGTACTTGTTGATAAAGGCAAGGTATTTTGCTCGAACCAAATTCAGATTCGACGGTAAGACTTGGTTGCGTTTCGTAATCTTAAGATCAGGTACTGTACCCGTTACTACGGGAAGATTTGCAACATCATCTACAAAGTTTGGATCTAGCTTTTGTCGATATTTTTTTATCTCTCTTGCTGCAGTGCCGTCTTCGAATTTCGTAGTCACTTCTTCCTTCCAGAATAACCGAAGCGACACTTCATGAATATCTCGTTTAACGGTATTGAACATGTAAATAGTCTCTGAACCGACTGAGGTAGAATTCATTTCACTATGACTTCCACTCAAACTAGAAGAGGCGACTCCTGGGACTTCTACCGATCCTTCTGCTGCAATATTGAAGGAATTGGAAAATTGTTTGTAAGACTGAATCCAAGAACTAGAATCTCGTTCTGACCCAGAATTAAACGAAGAAAAATTTGAGCCATAAGGTTTTAAATTCTGACCAGCATTTCCAGCTCTTTCTCCAGAGTTGGTTACAAGTATTGAGCGAAAAGTTTTTCGGGATGCGCGATCGGTAGGTTCCAATGGATCATATCTCAAAATGTCAATTCCAGCACCCAGCCAATCAAGACCCGGTAAAGGTTGAGCAATCCATTCTGTGGCGTCTGCAAGGTTTTCAGTATAGTCAAAATAATCTGCAGTATATAGGTCTGAGTTGCTATTCCCACCACCATTAGAATTACTCACCGATACTGCATTTCCAGTGGTTCCTCCTCCTGTATGTAATACACCAATTCCGGTAATATTAACTAGAAAAGAAGCCTGAAACCCTTCAAACTGTCCATTCTGGAAATGATGTTTAAATGACTTGCCTTTCGAAATACCGACGCTATTTGATGCTCCATTACTAGTATGAATGCTAATGGAGTTTAGGTATCCGTCGTTGCCCGGTCCTGTAGAACCTGTGATCCCCGTGATACAGTCTCCTTTTTCTATAACTATAGTCTCCATGTTTGTAGTCCTTTTTCCAATAACAGTTTGTTTTTTTAACGCTCCGCTAGCATCTTTTACAACAGTCTGTATTCCTCCGATCACGTTATTGCCCCATGCCTTTGCACTATAAATATTCACTTGCACTACGCTTGATCCTTGAGGCAAATTATCAGAATAAACTCTTCCTTTTTTAGTTCCAAAAATTCTAGATTTATTTACAGCTTCTCCAGATTGCCCGATCAAACAGTTTGATGTATTCTCTTCTTCAACTTCCTCAGGAATAGATTGATCGATATTGTTTTGATTTCTTGCTTGTGATGGTGGTGTTGCATTTTTATTATTCGCAATTTGATTTTGATTTCCTGTGTTTAAAGGCAGTTTTGGAGAATTGTTATTAGCCTGGTTTTGATTTCCAACAGCTGGTGCAGCCGCATAAGCGTTACTGCCAAAGGCACTGACCTTCGAAAGGGATTGTTGACTCGTATTATAGCTAATCATTTGTCCCTGGTTGAGAAAGTAAATAAAACCATCTCCTAAATTAACTACCGCATCGAGTCCATCCGCCCAACTTTCCGGCCAACCATTCCAATCGTTTAGAGAACCTATTTCACTATAAGTTTGAGCATTCAAATCATACATGACATAAGAACTGCCATAAAAGAAAAAGACAGTATTGTCATCCCAGCGTACTGCACCATCCAACTTATTAAACCAAGCACTAGGCAATCCTTCCCAAATGATCCACTCCGAAATAAGTTCTCCAGTACTGACTTGATATTGGATGTAGTAATTGCCATTAAAAATTAAAAGTAAATCTTCTTCCCAGGAAAGAGCAGCTGTCGCTTCGGGGATTTTGTCAAAAACATACCAGTCAATTGTTTGACCAGCTTGATGATCGAGGGGATAGAAACAAAGATTGTTTTTGCTAAAAAAGGTTACTGCATTTATAGAAGAAACGTAATCTCCTCCAGTCAAACTTTGAGCAGTTGCCTGATCAAAGGAGAACGTTGATTGGGCTTTGACAGAAAAAGATGCGCTTATAAAAAAGCAAATAGCCAGTATCCAACTTTGCCATTTTCTATTATTTATTGTTTTCATTTTATTAGAGTTTTAAACATTTGATATTGTGGAGATAGAATAATTTAAAAAATTATTACCGAGGTCCTTTTGTTTTTTTAAGGGCGCTCATAGATTTTTTCTTGACTGAAGATTGGAGCACCTTTTTTTCAGAAGGAGGAGGTTTGGACAATTGTTTTTGAGTTTTTGTATTTGCGTTCCGTAGTGTTTTAGGGGATTGTACTTGTTGTTTTTGCGCAGGTGGTCTGGTGTATTTGTTACCAGAAACGGGAGGCGCAGTGTATTGATTATTTTGCGTAGGTGGTCTGGTGTATTTGTTACCAGTTACTGGCGGCGCGCTGTATTGATTATTTTGCACTGGTGGTCTGGTGTATTTGTTACCAGTTATGGGCGGCGCGCTGTATTGATTATTTTGCGCTGGTGGTCTGGTGTATTTGTTACCAGTTATGGGTGGCGCGCTGTATTGATTATTTTGCGCTGGTGGTCTGGTGTATTTGTTACCAGTTACTGGCGGTGCGCTGTATTGATTTTTTGGAGTTACTTGAGCGGGAATTTTTTGCAAACTTTGGTATTGATTACTTTGTGTTCCAGTTTTATTTGCTGCTGGGCCGGGAGGTAATTTTTTCAAACTTTGGTACTGACCATTTGCTCCTGTAGCTTGTTGTTGCTGCTGCAATTGTTTGTTTTTTAATTCGTTTACT
>CALIAG010000333.1 GCA_938041325.1 uncultured Saprospiraceae bacterium
CATAGCTACTTTTCCATCAATTTCAGCAGCATAGAGATTCGCTTGCGCAGCTTTGATCTCAAGAATACTTTCACTGTGTATTCCATGGTCTTTTCTAACAGCAATTAATTCTGAAATATCATCCTTCAAACCCCAGTCGTAGAAATGATCCCAAAATACATTGGGAATCCCAGGATGAGTCAAGATGTAGGCATAACCTTGCATGATCTTTTCACCTGGAAATGGCCAATGTGCTTGCGTACTTCCGGTGTCATGGTTGTCCAGAAAGGTGACGGATTTTGCAGGCCACCAACCGATCATTCCGGGCGCTGAACCCTTATTGGATAGTCTCCAAAGTTCACCTTTCACAGCTTCTTGCAAAATCCCTTTTGTTGTAAAGTCAAATGCAGATGAGGTTCCCTGAGTGGCATCCACCCAGTCAACGATTTGCTGACGGTGTGCATCTGGGTTGTTGATGTCTAAGTCGTCCCAAAGTTCGCCAACGGAGAAATAAGGCTTTGTTGCTTTATTATAAATGCTATTGTAAATGCCGTTGTATCCTTTAACGTAATCATATCTCCAGCCGTCATAACCAATAGTGTCTTTCAACCAATTCATCCAAGCAATCACTCCTTTTTGTACCGTCTGACTACTATGGTCCAAATCTCTTGCAGGTTTATAATTTTCTCCAGAGTCATAGTTGCCTGTTGGATTACCGCCGTTTTGTCCCCATTCATCATTCGCTGTAATAGATTCAGCACCCCATTTCGGAAAGTTAAAATCCGCCCAGCTCTTTGAACCGACTCGATGATTAATCACAATGTCTGCGATTACTTTTATGTTTTGAGAATGAAGCTCAGCAATAGTAGAAATCAATTCTTCTTGTGTTCCATATTCACTGTTCAAATTATACAATTCTCTTGGTAAATAACCTTGTGCAGAAGCTGCATCCGACGACGGAGGCATCCATATTAAATCAAAACCAGCCTTAGCTAAATCTATTGCTTTGCTTTTTACAACAGTATACCAACCATTTGGATTAGAATGAGATTCCCAGTTGAAACCTTGAATCATGACATCGGTATTTTGACTGGTATTATTGGGATCTAAAATCATATACTGATGTGACGTTTGTGTTTTGGTCAACAATAGATTAAAAGGAAATAATAAATTGCTGATAGACCTGTTATATTAAGTTTTGCAAAAGTATAAAATTTAATCTTTAAAAATGATCACTCGATACTCTTCTGGCTCTTTGATAAATATTATATTGGAAAAAATCATAAATACAGAAGATTGAAACCTCTCTCAAATAAAAATTTTCTACTTTATCTAATCTTGATTATATCGCTCAGGTTTCTTCACTTCGGTGCTGAAATAGACCTTCCGCACGATTGGAGACAATCGGATACCGCTCATTACATTTACGATTTTTACAAGAATGGGATAGACTTTCTACGGCCTTCCGTTTGTTGGATGGGCAATCAAGATCATGTTCTTTTCGAATTCCCATTGCCTGAGGCTATTGTTGCTTTTGCTTACCAACTGTTTGGAGAAAGCATTCCAATAGCAAGGTTTATCTTTCTCTTTTTCTTTGCAGTAGCCTTGTATTACTTTTACAAAATTGTTGACCTACTTTTTGAACAAGAGATTGCACAATGGTCGACTTTGATTTATGCATTATCACCCTTGAGTATTTTTTATTCAAGAGCGATCCATATTGATTTTTCTGCAATGCTTTGCGCCCATGCAATGTTTTACTACTTTTTATTGGCTATCCGGAAAGAGCAATTTTCACTCTTGTTATTAAGTAGTATTTTTGCAGCATTTGGTTTTGTGATAAAGTCCCCATATTTGTTTTATTTTTCTTTACCAATGGCTTATTTCGCTTTTAAGGAAAAACGATTTTTATGGCTGCTTCAATACAGTTTGGTTTATGCAATACCTATCGTGTGTTTTCTTTTTTGGCAAAGACATGTCTACGCAATGAATTCTATGTCTCCAGATTGGGATTTTATTCTTCACTATCGAAAATTTGACAATAATACCGGTTGGTATTTTGGAACATTATCTAGTAGACTTTCTCTTTATTCTTGGTGGGTTTTATTTCAACGAGGGACTTTGGAAGTATTGGGTTTGGGAACCGTTCCCCTTTTCTTAGCTGGGCTTTTTTCTGTTTTTATGAAAAAAAATAATCTTGTTCTTTGGTTATGGACTATTGGAGTGGGCATTTATTTATTGATTTTTTTTAATTTAAATTTCATCCATAATTATTATCAAATTCCTTGGATTGCACCTGTAGCTATCTTCGCAGCATTTGGCGTGCAAAAGCTTTTTGAGGCAAATTTTCGATTTTCTCTTTTGACTGTAATACTTCTTTTAAGTTCGAATGTATTTTTGTCAGAATACCTATATTTTGATCTTCCGGAAAATGAGATTTTTATTGCAAAGGTTACTCAGGAATTCGTTCCAGAAGATGAATTAGTAATCATTACTTATGGTGAATTGGATTGTCGGAATCCAAGAATTTTATATCGAGCAAGACGAAAAGGCTGGTCGATAGAAGAGTTGGCTTTGAATGATTCTGTAATTGAAAAACTAATTGATGAGAATGCTGCGTATTGGGTCTATGCTTTACCTAAAAGTGATCAATCTGCAAATAGAAAAATATTGGATAAATATAAAGAGGTCAAAAGGGTTGAATATGATAACTTGGAAATTTTTATTGTGAGTTTGAAATGAAAAGAATAGGAGTGGGGTTCTACACCAACCCCCGATAATACCCCATCATTTTCTCCCCCAAAGCATCATAACTTAAATTTTGAACAAAATGATTTCTAACTTTTTCAGAATTCTCTTCCCAATCTTCTTCCATTAACATCCTGATAGATAATTCCAATCCATAGTCATCGCCTGGTTTAAATAACTTACCATATTTACCATTTTCTGTAAAGGTGCGAAAAGAGGAAATATCAGTCACAATAGGTACACAACCACAAGCCATTGCCTCAAGTAAAGAATAACCAGATCCTTCGGAATAGCTTCCCAAAACGAAATAATTCGCACTGTTGTAAATAACCTCCAGTTCTTCTCTTTTTTTTCTACCTAAAATATGTACCGCTGCTTTTAATTTAGGAAAAAGATCTAAAAAGGCTTCGATCTCTTGAAGTAAATTTTCAAACCTATAAAGCATATACAAACGTGCTTCTGGGTAATCTCTAACAATTCTGTGGAAGGCTTTTAAAATGGTGAAAGGGTCTTTATTTTTATCCAAATTCCCAACCCACAAGAATACAGGATTGCCACTAAGTCCCGATTTTTTCTGCGCATCCTGTATAGCTTCATATTTGAAATGACTAGAACCTTCTTGAACATACGCCAATTTTTTCGATGGAAAAATATCCGCATCGACCCAAACTTTTTCCTGTCCAATAGAATTGAAAAGGGCTAGATTTATTCTTTTATAAATACTTTTCTGGAAAATTCTTCG
>CALIAG010000334.1 GCA_938041325.1 uncultured Saprospiraceae bacterium
ATGAAATCTCCAACTCTTCTTGTGTATGTCCAAACCAATGAATAACTTCGGACATTCTGTAGTGACTTGTTTGCTCATATTTTGTAGTTATTTTATTTGCTTTCAAGTTACTACTTTTACATAGATGCTACCACGACCATGTCTGCGTCGTGCCTCGCAGCCACGGCGGGTAGCATCACCGTTCTCTTCCATTAGAAATAAATAAAATGTTTTAGATTTGAAAATAATAAGGTTATCGTTGTTAATACTCATACTCGGATTGTATAATTGTAATGCAAATCCTGGAAATTTAAAATATGCTAAAAACTTCCTGAGAGGACTGGAAAAAAGTGAAGAACTAGATAAACCAATATTTTTAAATTTTACGGGATATGGATGCATTGGATATGATGAATTTATGAATGATTTAGTCACATCTAATAAAATCCAAAATATATTGAATAGTAAATTTATAACAATTCAACTTTATGTCGATGATAGGAAGGAAATTCAAAAAAGTGACACATTAGACCTGCATAAAATTCATTTTTCAAAAGAAGGACAAATAGCTTTAAAAAAGGCTAAAACGGTTGGAGAAATTAATTCGGCGATAGAAATTGAATTCTACAAAACCAACATACAGCCTTATTATGTAATTATGGATGCCGAAAGAAATAATTTAATTGAACCATTCGGATATACACATAGAAATAGAGAATTGTTAATTTCAAAACTTGAAAAAGGCTTGGAAGAATATGAACTGAGAAAAGAATAACGGAAGAGAACTTTAGGTAGCGCGACCATGTCTGCCTCGTGCCTCGCAGCCACGGCGGCTACCATCACCGTTCGCTACAACTAAGAAAAAAAATGAAAGGATATCGACAAGATTATTTTTATAAAAAAATTGTAATGGCGAAGCTATACATAGATAACCATTTTGCTGATAATATTGATATCGAAAATGTTGCAATCGAATCTCATTTTTCAAAATTTGACTTTATTCGTCAATTTAAAAGAACATACGGTAAAACACCATACAACTATTTAAAAAAAGTTCGATTGAGTAAAGCTGAGGAACTCTTGAAATACTCAAACTTATCCATAAAGGAAGTCTGCTTTAGTGTTGGTTATAGCAGCATTTCTTCTTTCAGTGGGCTGTTTAAAAAAGAAATTGGAATACCGCCACAGGAATTTAAAAAAGCATTTGAAAAGAGGACTGATATGATTCAGCACAAACCACTTAAATATATACCAGGTTGTTTTGCTGAAAAGAATGGATGGAAAAAGAGCAATTTTAAAGAAGTTGAATAGTCCAAGATGAGGTAGCTTTGTTCCATTATTAATAAAAATTTATCAATTATGATAACGAAATTAAGTCATACTGTAATTTATGTACTGAATCACGATAGTGCATATGAATTTTATGTGAACAAACTTGGATTCAAAGTTCATACTGATGCCCCAATGGGTGAAGGTGAAAGATGGCTAACGATAGCGGCTCCAGAACAGGAAAATCTGGAAATCACATTAATGGAAATTACTGAAGGTCGAAAATATACCAAAGAGTCAGCAGAACAATTACGAAAGCTGATTAAAGATGGTACGTTCGGATTTGGAGTATTTGAAACAAACGATATAAATGCCACTTATGAAGAATTGAAAGGAAAGGGTGTTGAATTCATAAAACCTCCAACTAAAGAATTTTATGCAACCGAAGCGCTATTCAAAGATGATTCAGGTAACTGGTTTTCATTAACAGAAAGACAAAAGTAAAGGTCTTCATAAAAGAGATAGTAATTTAAAATGAAAAACACTACACAAAACAAGCAATAATGATGTCAAATTGGCTATCGCCAAATACGTCATTATATCGCAAACCGTTCGCTATAACTAAGAAAAAATGAACAACCTACTTGAAAAGAATTTTAAAAGACACATAAATCTCAATGATAAAGAATTTAACATTATTTTAAATTCGATAAAGTGGAAAGTAGTAGATAGAAAAGAATTTTTAATCCAAAGTGGAGATGTAGCAAAGAATACTTATTTCGTAAATAAGGGGCTACTTAGGCTTTATCAAGTTCAAGAAAATGGGGTTGAAAAAACTGCATTATTTGCTAAAGAAGAATGGTGGGTATCGGATTTATATAGTTTCTTCAGCCAAAAACCAGCAGCAAACTTTCTTCAAGCTATAGAATTAAGTGAAGTTTATGTATTATCAAAATACAAGCTTGAAGAATTATTTTTACAGATTCCAAAGTTAGAGAGATTCTTTAGGATAATTCAACAAAATGCTTTTATTGCTCAGAATGAAAGAATAATGGATATGCTAACTAAATCTGCTGAACAGAGATACTTAAATTTCATTGATAAATTCCCAAAAGCTGAATTAATAATATCACAAAAACAAATTGCATCATATTTAGGAATTACACCTGAATTCTTATCAAAGATGAAGAAAGAAATAAATTCTTAATCTACATTAAGAATTAAATTTCAAATAAAAATTTCTTTTGCTTAAAAATTATTATGAATCGTATTTTAATTTTATTAAGCTTGATTTTTATTATTGGTTGTACAATCGAAGAAGGTAAACCAAATCAAAAAAAAGAAATGATGAATTATCAATTAATCAGGAAAGAAGAAGCTAAAATAATTAAGGTTTCACCAGAATTTAAAATTGTAGAATATGGACATTTGGGAAATGGTATTACAAACGGGACTGTTGCAGAAATAAGAGGGCGATACCCTCAATCAGGCTGGGGAATGAATAAGCTTTCTGATGAATTAGTGTATGTAATTTCAGGAAAGGGTATACTTGAAATGCCTGATAAAAAAGAAGTTTTATCAGAAGGAGATGTGGCCTTCATTCCTAAAGGACAACAAATTGCTTGGAGTGGGGAAAATTTAAAAGTGTTTATTCCATGTATTCCGGCATGGACGAATGAACAACATCAATTAACAAGATAAAAAGAAAGCTGTAGCGAACAAAAAGAAAGCTGTAGCGAACAAAGTGTATGTCGTTCATGTCGGCTAAACGCCGTCACGGCGCATACACAAACCGTTAGTCGCAACCAGAAGAAACATACGGAATTTATATAGACTTTTTAGTGGCAGTTCCATGAACCGGGGGATACAATTTATTAATACCAGCAAATGTTTCAACATGAAAAACTTCAATGATTTCAAATGCTGAATTCCTAATATGATTTTCGATATTCCTCGTCAAATTACATCCACAAGCAATAACATTATTTACACGATTAAACCTTATTTGGAGTTTTCTAATCTTTTTATTCTTAGATATTCCATGTTCTAAAAAATAAAATTTGCCACCCGGTTTTAGAACCCTATACATCTCATTTAAAACTTTATCTACATCGTCCACTGAACATAGTAGTCCAGAGCTAACGACTGTGTCAAATGAATCATCTGAAAATTTTAATGATTCACCTTTGCCTTGATACCAATCGATAGTAATATTATTCTTATATGCCTTTATTTGTGCTCGCTGGTGCATGGATTCTGAGGGCTCAACTGCAGTTATTCGTTTTATTTCTTTTGGATAGAAAGGAAGATTCGCCCCTGTTCCAATTCCAACCTCTAATATTTCTCCTTTAGTATCTTTCAAATTTGATAGCCTTAAAGCTGCCAACTCTTTTGGATCTGTATTGTCAAGAATCCATGGGTATATTTTATTTGTGTAAAAGCTCATATTACTTAATTTGTTCTTAATTCAAACATGTCGTGTTCTTATGTTTTAGAACTTGTGGCTAAAAATCCAGAACTGCCAAATACCAGTCAGTATTGCTATAAAGAAATAGAATCCAAAGTAAATTCCGTAATTGAAATTCATTGTAATTAGATTTTTATTCTCAAAATTCCTTACTTCAGCGTTACCCCATCTGCGAATCAATATAAAAGTAATTAGTACCGCGGCAGCGATTGCTACGAATTCCCAAATACATATCCTTCCAATGGTGTATCCTGGTAAATCTTTATAGAACATTTTATTCACAATTAGCAAAGCGAAACCAGCCCAATATGAAAATAAAGTAACTGCAACCAGAATTGGAAATAGAATTTTAATAGCCTTTCCTCTTATTCCTAATTTGTCTTTTTCTTTCATTTATTTCTAATCTTTTTTAGTGATTTACAACATGCATCAATATTCATTATGTTCACATTCTAAAATTCTGATTCAAACTTTTTTCAAAGATAAACCGTGGAGTATAGTCAACGGTCAAGGAAATCCTTAACTTTGTTGAAAAAAATGTTGATAGGTGAAATATGTAAGAGAACAGAGCTGTCAAAAGACACTATTCGGTTTTACGAAAAGAAAGGTCTTCTTAAAGTTGATAGGTCAAACTCAGAATATAACAACTACAAGGAATATACTAAGGAACATGTTCAACAGTTATTACTAATTAAAAATGCCAAACGTTTTGGATTTACTCTAAACGAAATCAAAGAACTTTCCCAATTGATGAAGATGAATCTTGCCACATGTTCGACCCTTAGAAAAAAGGTTACAGAAAAAGTTTCAGATATTGATAAAAGAATATCAGAATTGATGGATATGAAAAAAATGATTTTATCATCTCTATCAGAAACCCAAAATAAACATTGCAATAAATCAAATACTGGGAACTGTGAGCAACTCAATTGAAATAGCGGAAGGTGTGCGACTAACACTATATGATCACAGCATATCTGTTCGTACCTCTCAGAGACGCTGGATATAATTATACGTTATCGAGGATGAAAAAACAATTGACAATTATACCAAATATTGGTATATTGTAAAAAAAACATATAAATATGTCGAAAAATACCTCAATTACCTTGGGTGATCACTTTGAAAGGATTATCAATCGAAGTATTGAATCAGGAAGATATTCTTCTGTCAGTGAAGTTATTCGTGCTGGTTTACGTTTAATAGAAGAACGAGAACAAAAAATAGATATGTTGAGAGAAGCGATAGAAGCTGGTCAAAAAAGTGGCTATGTTAAAAATTTTGACCCGATTGACCATCTAGAGAAATTGAATGATCAGCATATTAAATGAAATACAAATTAAGTAAGCTCGCTTTAAAAGATGTAGATGGTATTTGGGAATACACTTTACAAAATTGGTCACGTAATCAAGCTAATAAATATTATAAAGAAATTTTTAAGGAGATTGACTTTCTATGTTCAAATCCTGAAATTGGAAAATCAATAGACGAAGTTGTAGAAGGTTTTCGATTGCGAAGAATAAAATCACATGTTATAATCTATCAGATTTTAGAAACTAAGATTAGTGTTGATAGAATTCTGCACAGATCGATGGATGTTGATGTCATTTTGAATAAGTGAAAACACCCTCGATAACTTTAAGTAGCACGACCATGTTTTCTATGATTATTCCAAATTTAAATTTGGATTTTTTTGATACATAACTCCATTTCTGACAACTGCAAAAATTCTCAAGATCATTTTATTTCTCATTAACATTAAAGGAATTCTGGGAGAAACATAAAGATTCAGAACAGGCTTTATTAAGTTGGTATACGGTTTTCAAACTATCAATTGTCTGGGAACCTCAAGGAATTTTATCAAGTGTTAACCAAGATCAATCATACAACGTTGTCATAAGTGGAGTTGAAAATGCCAGTCAATCAAGTTACACTTACGAAGTAATCATTATAAATCCCTGATTAAACAGAA
>CALIAG010000335.1 GCA_938041325.1 uncultured Saprospiraceae bacterium
TCGTTTTCAGTTTCTTCATTCTTTGGATAAATAGGTGTGTTGAAATCAGTCATGTGGGACGATGTTTTTTATATGCTCTCTTAATCTATTATAAACCTGGTCACCCAGAAGTTTTTCAAAAAGGGTATGTACATCTTCGTACATTTTCGCTTTAGGGTAATTAGAAGCATGCAATCCTATAAGTACTACTTGGAAGTCTTTTTTGAAATTCCACTTAGTTTTAGAATGAATTAGTATGTTGTCAGATTGCAAGTTTTTACATGCAAAATTCAAGCCATTTATTTCATTCCAGACTGCATCAATGACTTTTAAATCATTGTTTGTCAATTCTTTAAGCCTACCATTTTTCTTCATATTTTCTTTATTGAAATATTCAGAGAGCAGTAGACCACTGATGGTTTTTCGGAAATAATACTTTCCGCCTTTCCAATTTTGAATAGGGCTGATGTGAGGGTAATAGCTCGCTTCTTGTCGGTAAAGCTCGTGGAAACCATCCAAATTGGATTGGTTATCCGCTTTGTCCGGATGGAGCGTGCGCAATACTATTGTGCCTTTTTCCTGACGGAAGGAGGCCAAACAACAACCGTAATCATAGCCATCAAACCAATGCTCAATAAAGCATTTGTCTTGTAGCCAATGTTGAATTCTTTCTTTTTTTGAGTGCTGTAACTTCTTAAGAGGAGGTACAGTGTTTCTAGTGTAATTCTGAGTAATTTCCGGATCTTTGGGCGTATTAGATTCCTTCGAGGGAAGAAAATCTAGTGCTTTTGATCCATTTACTTTTTTTTGAGGTTTCTCGAAAAAATGTAAGGTGTTATTGACCTCAAATCCATTTTTTTGAATTTTAGGATTTGGTGGAATATTGGCTTGCACATTTTCCCATTCCTTATTGAGGTTATGGTTTTTAATGGCTTCCCGAATCTTCCAGGTCAATACGTTTTTAGGAAGGCCAATTTTCTTAGCCTTTGCTCCAAACCTTTGCTCGTATTTTATTTGTTTTTCAGAAACTTTGCAGATCTCTGAAATTTGAGCAAATAGTTTTAAACGTTCTGTTTTGCGTAGTTTTTCTTTTTTGAGAAAGGCAAAATATTCAAGATCGAGAGATCTTTTTGCCAATTTGAAAGCACCTTTTAAAATAGTGGAGAAATATTCTTGATCTTCTCCATCCGTTTCATAGATAACTTTGTCTTCTAACCTTAACTCTCTACAAATATAATTTTTTACTATATGATTTGCAAAGTATTTCCCAATTAATATTAGATTTTTGTAATCTTTTTTATTATCAAATGTTTCCCTTAAAATGGGTTTTAACACTTCGTGATTACAAGCAGTCAATTCTTGGAATCTGGGCAAAGGCATAGTGTAGGAAATTTTTACATTTAGGAACCCACTTTTCTTGAGAATTAGAAACTCATTTCCCCCTTTAAATTCATTCACTTGCTGTATCAAATCCAGTTCTTCATTAGGATCAATGATAACTCCGTTTTTTGCCATTTCCCCAATAACCAAATCAAGAACAGCTTCTCTTCCAGCCTCTAGTCCTATTTTCTTAATTCTTTGATGTTGTAGTTTGTTTAAAGTATTAGATCCCTCATAAAAATGCGCAAAGACTCCTTTGTCATCGGATTTAAGAATCAAATAATTGGCCTTATTGAATTCGAGATCAGCACGCATACCATATATATAGGCTTCCGTTAAGTCGATAGATCTAATTTGCTTGAGGGAGTAGACAGACTCGCATAGCGCTCCAATTATTTCTTGCCCTTTTTTCTTTTCAAAATCATGGCTGTAAATAACGATCAAAGGAATTTTTCCTTGATAAGCCAAAAGTCTGTTTTCAACTTTGCGATAGCTTTTTAAAAGTTGGCGAACATTGGTTTCAAGAGCCGTTTGAATGTTTGCATCCAAAGGAATAGGGTCGATGATTTGGGTGGGGGTGAGAGGGCGTTCAGGAGAATTATGCGCCACTATCACCTTATTTTTGGTGAAAATTACTCCAATCATGTTTTTGTTTTCTCGTTGTATGGACCGCTAATTCGGCCATTTGAATCCTTATAAAACGAAATTCGAAAATGAAATATTACCAAGCCTTGAATTGGCTGGAATTAAATGTGTGGGAGATTGTGTATGTAAATTGGTAAAAAACTGCTTATCAAGCAAATGATTTACTCAAGATAACTGTTTGTAAGAACTCTCATTTAAGAAATGCAGTATTTTTAACTAAGCTCGTAATAATCTAAAGTAAAACAGCCCCTTTCATTTGACTGAAAGGAGCTGTCGCTTATTTTTTATTTTTTTGAATACCAAATACTATTTACCACCACTAAACCTCAAAATACTAAGTACTAAATACTAAATACTAAATACTAAATACTAAGTACTAAGTACTAAATACTAAACACTACGGCGTTATCTCCTCGCTCTTAGGCATCAATAACCAAAGTCCACCATAATGATGAAGCGCACTGGCTTTTTTCTGACCAACTTCCCCAATTCCTGTATACAAGTCCACATGCCCTTTGCCTTTTATTGCTCCTCCAATATCCTGAGCAACAAGGACTCTATATTCGTGATGTGAAAAGTTATTTTTTTCATCCAAAATTGGAACAGCCGCAAGCAATACAGATCCAAGCGGTATAAACTTAGGATCAACTGCGATAGAATAGTCAGCCGTCAATGGTACGTGACCAGCACCTGTAGGCTTTGCTTTCATTGGCTTGAAAAATACATACGATGGATTCTGAAAAAGCACTTCTTCCATTTGATCAGGATTTCTCAAGAAGTAATTTCTTATACTTTTCAGAGACACACGTTCTGCTGTTGTTAGGCCTTGGTTGACCATATATCGACCAATGCTTCTATATTTATGCCCGTTACTTCCTTTAAATGCATACAATTCTTTCGTACCATCTCGGTATTCTACAATTCCTGAACCTTGCACTTGCATGAAATAGATGTCAACAAGGTTTTTAGCGTAAGCCAATTCCAGATTTTGACCATCCAGTACTTTATGCCCATCAATTTCTTCTCGACTTGGAAATCTACCTCCAAAGTCTTCTTTATTGGGTACGGTATAAAGCGGGTATTTATAAACTTTAGTTTTTTTCTTGCTTACTTTTAAAACAGGAGTAAAGTAGCCTGTAAAGTGAACATTTCCTTCATTGTCTTCTCCAGCAATCTGATACGCTTTAAGTTTATCTGCGATATTCAAATCTCCAGTAAGAATAGACTCTTCAATGATGTCAATTGTTTTGGAAATATCGTCCAAATCAACAGTCAAATCTCCAATTTGGTGGACTTTTTGTTGCTTTCTTCTCTTTAACAAGCTTCTTTGACGCTCTAGAGTAGGCAATAATTGAGATGAAATATTGGGAATTGCATTTTCTGCATTGACGAAAAGATCTTCTGTATAAACCGATGAGAAGGCCTTTTCAGACTTTATTTTACCATTTCTGTTAAAATCATAGCCATGACCCAATAATTGGGACTCCGTTTCGCGTTCTTGTTGCAAACGTTTTAATTCCGCATCGGAATCAATAATGGTATTATTGATAAGGAGAAATGATGCTACCGGAAGTAGCAAGATGAATGATTTCTTCATGGGATAAACGGTTATTCTGGGAAACGATACTTTTAGTCTTCTCAGGCTTAGTATCTTTTTTTAATATTTGTTCATGATTAAATTCGAGGCAAAGTTACATGAGTTATCTCTTACGAGACAACTTTAATGGCTCATTGCCCTATTTTATATCCGAATTTAACATTTCCTTAACATTTTTCAGTTGAAAATTTGGTGACTTCGTCCTAAAAAATGTAACTATTTTCAAGCATTTTAAACGTATATAACAAATATGATATATTTAAAGTGTTGAAAAAATAAGATTTAATGGGTGATTCCTCCTTCTCCATGAACGTGTCCATGTTCAATTTCTGAAGATTCTGCATCTCTGATACTCACGACTTCTATATCGAATGACAAAGTGACACCAGCCAATGGATGATTTCCATCTACAATTACCTCATCTTCATCCACTCTGATTACTGTAACTACCATAGGGCCATTTGATCCTTTCGCATCAAATTGCATTCCTGGGTGGATTTCATCGATATTTTCGAAGTTCTTCTTTGAAATGGATTGCATCAACTTATCCTGTCTCACTCCATAACCTTTTTCAGGTTCAATGGTAATTTGAAAAGTATCTCCTTCTTTTTTGTTAACAAGATGATCTTCAAGACTTTTCAGGATGCCTTCATGTCCGTGGAGATAGGTCAAAGGTTGTTTGCCTTCAGTGCTGTCAATGGTCACATCGTTATGGTCCTTCAAGGTATAATTAAATGATACGACCTTATTTTTCCCAATCTGCATGTTTGATGTTTAATTGTATTGTTGAAATAAATTCACCGCAAATATCACAATTTGCTTGAGTTTATAGCGCTGAAAGATTGTTAAATATTCCGTTGTGACTTACAGAACCTCCCATTTATTAGGAGATTAATGTATATTTGCAACAGTGGATTTATCCACAAATTTTTGATTTGTACTTTTCTACGACCTCTCATTATAATTTTTTGTCTTTTAATTAAGATGAAAATAGTCAGACCCATTTTATATTAGAATTATACTTGGTCCTCAAAACTGAGCAAATATATATATCACCTTTTGGGTTTTATTTGTAATTAAATCCTGTTTATAAGTACTTGGAAAAAGTAAAATGTAAGTTCTGACCAAAAAGACAAAGGCATTACTTACAGTTTTATTTGTCCACATACTGAAGTGTACTAAGAAAAAGATGAGTCTAGTTCTTTAGTGCCTTTAAAAATTGAGTAAATCTTTTGTAACAAACTCAAGATTCACTCTCTAAACTATTGTGAAATTTAAAGAACAAAGAGCAATTTACTATGCAAACATTTAACTCTAAAAAAGCTGAGCTTGAACAAGTACAGCCTGCACACCTAAATTCAAAAAAAGGCAAACGAAATTTTTACTTTTCCCTTTTTCTAGCATTATTTTTTCTGTTACCATCCCTTACTTTCGCTCAACCTTCTGGTTTTTCCGATCAGGATTATATTTCAGGTTGGGACCAAGTTGTCGGATTTACTTTCGATGACAACAGCAGAATGTATGTATGGGAAAAAGCTGGAAAAGTGTGGATTGTTGAGAATGGGGTAAGAAGAAGTCAACCCCTAATTGACATAAGTGAAGAAGTTGGAAATTGGAGAGATTTCGGACTGGTAGGATTTACACTAGACCCTAATTTTTTAAGCAACGGTTACATCTATCTGCTGTATACTGTTGATAGGCATCACCTTCTAAATTTCGGTACCGGATCTTATAATCCAAATACCAATGAATACTTTGATGCGACAATAGGAAGAGTAAGTCGTTATACCGCTCAGGCCAACAATAATTTCAATACAGTAAACTATAATTCACGTACCGTACTATTGGGAGAAACAGCAAGTACAGGCGTCCCCAGTTTGCATGAATCTCATGGAATTGGTGCGCTTGTCTTCGGGACAGATGGTACCTTATTAGTGACTTGCGGAGATGGAGCTTCATACGGTTCTACCGATATTGGATCCGCTTCAGAGACCTATTATCAACAAGCTTTAAATGATGGCATAATTACCAATGCACAAAATGTTGGGGCTTACAGATGTCAACAATTAAGTTCTACTAATGGTAAAATATTAAGAATAGATCCAGCTACTGGGAACGGGATTCCTTCTAATCCATTTTACCAAAATGCAAACCCAGGATCAACGCGATCTAAAGTTTGGTCGAGAGGGGTTCGAAATCCTTATAGAATGACAAAGATTCCCAATTCAGGTTCTCATCAAGCAAGTGATGGAGATCCAGGTACATTTCTTTTTGGCGACGTGGGCTGGGCCACAAGAGAAGAACTCAATGTAATCGACGGGCCAGGACTTAATTTTGGTTGGCCAAAATATGAAGGGATGACTTATGAACCGGGTTACGATAATAGTACTTTTACACCGTCAAGTCATGAATTGCCTAAGATTGATTATAGGAATACATTGCCCCCAAGAGCGTTTGTCAATGGCGTAATTTACGACGTTGGTTCTCCTCAAGTACCCGGTCCTAATTTTAATGGAAATGCTTCAACGGGTGGGGTATGGTACACTGGTGAGGACTTTCCAGAAGAATATAAAAACACTTATTTTCACGGGGATTATGGAGAAGGTTGGATTAGAAATTTCCGTTTTGATGAAAATATGAATCCAATTGAAGTAAAGAATTTTATAAACCTTTCTGGACCTGCTGTTTCTATCGGAACAGATCCAAACACAGGTAGTTTGTATTATGTTCGATATCCTGATCAAATTAGAAAAGTCAGCTATAACCCAGGAAATACAAATCAAGCTCCAATAGCGAAGATTGTCGCTAACACGAATTTTGGAACTTCGCCATTAAACGTTTCCTTTACTGGAGACCAATCCTTTGATCCAGAAAATCAAAACTTAACTTACAGTTGGAACTTTGGAGATGGAAGTCCACTTTCGGCAGCAGCCAATCCTTCTCACGTTTTTTCTACAAGTTCAGGTCAACCAACTTCCTTTAATGTGGTTCTAACCGTAACAGATAACGGAGGTTTAACAGACTCAGAAAACTTTTTAGTTTCTATAAATAATACACCACCAAATATTGTTTCAACGAGTGTCGATAATATTTCAACATTCAATTATTCTGCAGGTGCAACGCTTAACCTGACTGCTGTTGTAAATGATGCAGAACACAGTCAAGGCCAATTGACTTATGAATGGACAACTTCTCTCTTTCATAACGATCACATGCATGATGAACCAACAGATTCTAATCCTTCAACAAGCACAGTTTTGTCCCCAATAGGTTGTGATGGAGAAGCTACGTACTGGTACCGCGTTACTTTGAAGGTAACAGATGAAGAAGGTCTTTTCGATGTCGCCTTTAAAGACATCTATCCGAATTGTCCAGGAACAACTCAAGTTATTTCTTTTGGAAATATTGCAGATAAACTAACTACAGCTGTTCCCTTTAATGTTTCGGCTTCAGCCAATTCGGGTTTGTCAACCTCTATAGTTGTAGCTAGCGGCCCCGCATCAATTTTAAATAATACAGTCACTTTGACCGGAGTACCGGGTACCGTTGTTTTGCGCGCGCTGCAGGAAGGGAATGGAACATATGCTCCTGCGAAACCAGTAGAAAGATCTTTTGATGTAAACGTCGATTCCGATCCTTCTAGTTGCAATGCAGATGGAATTATCTATCAGGAAAGATGGGATGGAATTCCAGGCTATACAACAGATTTAATTCCTGTTTCCACCACTCCAGATCTAATTGAACCTTTGAATATTTTGGAGATTCCAATTGGTGTTGGAGATAATTACGGAACAAGAATCAGAGGTTATCTTTGTGCGCCAGTTTCAGGTAATTATGTCTTTTGGGTTTCAGGTGATGACAACAGTGAATTTTGGTTAAGTTCAGACGAAAATCCTGCTAATAAATCGCTAATTGCAAACGTACCGAATTGGACCAATCCCAGAGAATGGGATAAATATCCAGAACAAAGATCAGCCAATCAGTTCTTAGTGGCAGGGGAAACTTATTACATAGAAGCATTGATGAAAGAAAATATTGGAGGGGACAATCTTGCGGTGGGTTGGCAACTGCCAGGAGGTATTTTGGAAAGGCCGATTCCGGGGATTTATTTATCCCCTTTCAATACAACTGGTACACAAGATCAGACCATCAATTTTCCAGTAATTCCAAACAAGGAAACAACTGATGGCCCTTTTAGTATAAACGCAACAGCAAGTTCAAATTTGCCAGTCAGTTTCAGCATAGTATCGGGTCCAGCATCAATTTCAGGAAATACAATTACCCTAAGTGGAAATGCAGGAACGGTCACTGTACGTGCTAGTCAAGGAGGGAATGCACAATACAAT
>CALIAG010000336.1 GCA_938041325.1 uncultured Saprospiraceae bacterium
GCGTGGTTTGTATCCATTTCAAGTGATGGCAGCTTTGTTAAAAGTTATGCCAGCTAGAAAAGTGGTTGACTGGTGTATTCGAGGTTATAATCTATCAGTCATAGATGCAGAGCGTTATGGTTTGATTTCAGAAATTGCAAACGGCTCAGCTATTGAATCTGTGGTAGAAAAGATCATCGAAGAATTGAAGCAGAATAGTCCAACAGCGATCGCGTTTGGGTTAGAAGCTTATGACCATGTTCAACCTTCTGCTAAAGCGCATAAATACATGTTAGAGATGTTGATGAAAACGATCGGAAGTAAGGATGGGCAAGAAGGATTGAAGGCGTTTCGGGAGAAGAGATTGCCGAAGTGGGTGGGGGAGTGAAATGGAGAATATATTTTTACTGAAATCCAAAACAGGAGTTCTTTCGTATATAGTAAAAATCAAAAATTCTCAATTATGAAAATTCAACTTTTAATCTTCCTTTTTTCTTTCCAAGTTCTGTTATGGGGGCAAAAGAATTCCTCAATGGAAAATGTAGAACTGCGCCATGAAATCTCAATGAATGAAGCAGTTGGCAAAACCACTCAAGGTATTTACCGCTATTACGAAAAAGGAAAAACAATTCCTTTTACCGGCATTCTTTACGCTAATCACCCGAATGGTCAATTTTCTTCGAGGCAAGAATTTGAAGAAGGAATTGGTCAAGGGAAGTGGATCAACTATTACGAAAATGGTAATCATAAGGAGATTGGTCATTATGAGGAAAATAGAGTAGAAGGTGGAATTCAAAAATTTTATACAAGTGGGAAACTCAAAGCAAAAGGAACGTATAAAGATTGGCGAATCAAAATAGGAGTATGGGAATATTATGATGAGAATGGGGACTTGAACAGAACCATAGATTATGGTGATAAAGGGAATCCTGAGGAAGTCCATGAATATTACGCCCGTGGAGAAATTCCATACTCTTGGTATTCAAGGATATTACTAGAAAATGGATTTAGAAACAATTGAGTTACAAAGCTTGCGCTATTAAATTTTATATTTTTTTCAACTAAACTTAATCTCAGTATTTACGTTTACAACTGTTATAGATTTGTTTGTAAAAAAACACCTTTGAATCATAGCTAAGGTGGGTGGTAGCAGAAATAAAATACTGATAGAATGAAAATATTGTTAACAGGCGTGACGGGGTACATTGGTAAGAGGTTATTGCCTGTACTGGTGAAAAATGGGCATTTTGTCGTTTGCTGCGTAAGAGATGTCAATCGTTTTAGCCCACCGGAATCGTTCAAATCCTCAATAGAAGTCATTCAAGTAGATTTTTTAGATGCAAACTCACTCGATAATATTCCCGATGATATCGATGCCGCTTATTATCTGATTCATTCTATGTCTTCTTCCAATGAGTATGAAAAACTAGAGGAACAGTCTGCTAAAAATTTCAAGAATTCATTAAATGCGACTAGCGTAAAACAGGTAATCTATCTAAGTGGGATCGTGAATGAAGACAGTTTATCTAAACATTTAAAATCTCGTAAAAACGTAGAGAATATTTTAGGGGACGGTCATTTTAAATTAACAACTCTTAGAGCAGGAATTATAATAGGTTCTGGATCTGCTTCCTTTGAAATAATAAGAGACCTTGTTGAGAAACTTCCTATGATGATCGCACCGAAATGGTTGAATACTAAATGTCAACCAATAGGAATCAGAGATGTATTGCTGTTCTTAGAAAATGCATTGCTCAACGAAAAAGTTTTTGATCAAAACTTCGATATCGGAGGATCAGATGTTTTGAGTTATAAGGAGATGCTTCTTGAATTTGCCAAGTTTAGAAAATTCAGTCGGCGGATATTTACGGTTCCCATTATGACCCCTAGATTATCTTCCTATTGGCTTTACTTCGTCACTTCAACTTCGTACAATCTAGCGAGTTCTCTAGTAGAAAGTATGAAAATTGAAGTGGTCTGTAGAGATTCTAAAATCAATGGTGTTTTAAATGTTCAGCCAGAATCCTATAAACAGGCATTACAAAGAGCATTCACAAAAATAGACAGCAACCAAATCGTTTCTAGTTGGAAAGATTCTCAAGTCAGTGGTGTAAAACAATTCAATATTTCTGAATTTATTGATGTCCCTACTTTTGGCTGTTTTAAGGATATCCGCAAGAGAGCTATTTATTCACACGAAGAAGTGGTGACAAAAGTATGGAGTATTGGTGGTACCAACGGCTGGTACTACGCTAATTTTTTATGGAAAATAAGAGGCTATCTAGATAAGTTATTTGGAGGAGTAGGTTTGAGAAGAGGAAGGACGAGTCCTACCTCATTAGAGTCAGGAGATGCACTAGATTTTTGGCGAGTCCTTTACGCGGATAAAGAGGAAGGAAGGTTATTGCTATTTGCGGAGATGAAAGTGCCGGGTGAAGCTTGGCTTGAATTTAAAATCAAAGATGATAAACTGATCCAAACCGCAACGTTTAGACCGCACGGGATATTGGGTAGACTTTATTGGTATTCTGTTTTACCACTACATGGTATCGTATTCTCAGGAATGATAAATGAACTCACGAAACAAAAGAAAGGGGATAAAGTCTTAGCGGCTAAATCCTAGAAAAGAAAAAACGATCTTTTTAAGATTGAATAGAATCGTGCAAAGCAACAAAGTTTTTATAAACAAAATTCTCTAACTCAAAATCGTATGCTTGAATCTTTTTTAGTCCCCTAGGTAGAATTAAGTAAATGGTATATGGCCTATCTTCAAAAAAAGAGAAAAAGTCTTTAAGCAATGTTTTTGAATAAATATTGAAAGGGCCGTACTCAAACTGAATTCGAAAAATTAGCTCTTTATCAAATAAGTTTTTCCCACCATTTAAAACGGCAAGATCATGGCCTTCCGTATCAATTTTTAATAAATCGATTTGTTGAATGTTATTCGAATTGCAATATTGGTCAAGCGTTGTCATCTCTATTGATTCAGAATTTTGTTCAAGATCAATGTTGCGATCAAATTCTTCTCTTTCATAAATAGACATGGAGTGCTTAAATATCTTTGTTTTTTGAATTTTGTCTGAAACTCCCAAAGGATTGCAAACTAGTTTGCTCGCATAGGCTTGGTTGACAAGTCCTTCGAAATTTTTTTTTAAAGGTTCAAAGCAATGAATTTTTGCCTCTGGGTTAACCGATAAAGCATGTTCGGACCAAGATCCAGTATGTGCTCCAACATCAAAAATAATTTCACTTGCCGGAACCTGTTGCTTGATAAATTTGAGTTCTCCATTTATTGTCATGTCTCCAAAGTTTTCACCTGATTTTGTTCTCACGTAAAAGCGAAGTAGACGAAGGAACCATTTTGGAACGGGTATGAAGATCAGAATTTGCATTATACGTTTACGTATTACATAAGGAATCATTAATTGCAAATTAGGTATAGAGGAATTAGATTACGTTGAAAAGGTGTAAAATAAACAATAAGAAAATAACCAATTGCAGATTCTTGATTTTAAATGTAATCTATTTCTAAATATCCAGTTGTCCGATAAGCAGAAGTATTGATTTACAAAACTTTACGTATAATATAGAGCCATATTTTAGTTTTAAAAAATCAAATCAAACTGAGAATATCTTCCGCACAGCCCCAAGAAACCGTAAAGCCACCGCCACCATGTCCGTAATTGTGAATCACATTGCCTACTTTTTCCAAGCGAATTTCCGGACGCCCAGGACGCAAACCAACCAAGACTTCTTTCACTTTAATGTCCTGTAGCCCCGGCGCAATGTCTTTGCAACGCGCAATGATGCCTTCACTCACTTCCGGAATCGGCTTTAAATCATAATTGCCTTTCACAGCCGTTCCACCAAGAACAATACAATCTTTTCTAGGGACGATGTAAGCCAATTCCTGGTGCTCACCATCGTAGTTGAACTCAGCAGTAATGCAAGGAATGTTTGGCATTTTTTCTATTTTCAGAATTTGACCTTTTATGGGATAAACACTTTGGTCACTGAATAGTTTGGCGGCTCCCAAGCCACTGCAATTGATCAATAAAGATTCTTCTGAGAATTGATTCAAACTGGTGATTTTTCCTAATTCTATTTTCCCACCAAGAGCCTTATATTTCAATAATAAGAACTCCAAATACAACTGCGTTTCAATTAAAGGAACTTGTAAGATGTAGCCCAAATCGTACTCGTGAGGAAGTTCTTCCGCCTTGGCTTTTCGAATATACTTTGCGGGCAAAGCATTCTTCCACCAAGCATCTTCTTCCTTTTCTAAAATGACAACTAGTTCGATCAAGGAGACACCAGTATCTTTGTCATCAATGAAGTCAAGGAATTTGGAAAAGCTTATTTTACTCCATTCGTTTGCTTTTTCTTGTGGACGAACTTCGTAAGGAAACCATATTGCAGCCGCTTTTGCAGAAGTGGTTTGTTCGGGTAATTTTTCAGCATATATGGTGACCGTATGCCCTTCTTGCATCAAAGTAATTGCAGTTGTTAAACCGGAGACCCCGCAACCAATTAAGTTTATATTTCGCTTTTTCAAAGACATGGATTTATTTTGAGTCGAACGAATGTGAAGAGTTGTTTACCACGAATTATCGGATTACAGAACGAACAATCGGGAAGGTTTTATAACACGGATGCACGGATTAAAAAGGTAAAGATTTATCAAAATTCGTTCGATAAAATTTCGTGAATTCGTGGTCAAACTTTACGTCCGATCGGCTCAATATGTCCGTGGTACCTTCACTCATCCCTGCACGAATTTCTTAAAATCCTGCCGATTATTCTTCCCAATAGGACAAACCATCTCGTTTTTCATCACGACACTATTCCCTTCAATATAATCAATATAACTTCTGTTGATGATAAATGATTTGTGTGTTCGAAAGAATTGAGTGGCCGATAGCTGATCTTCAAAACTGGAAAGCGTACCTGGCGTTAAATGGTATTCTTTGTTCAACCAAATTTTTACATAATTGCCATAACTCTCTAATAAAAAGATGTTTAGCGGGTTTATTTGAATTAAACGTTTATCTGATTTTATGAATAGATTTTTCGGAGCTTCTTCAGGAACTTTAGGAGTGGGAATGCTTTCTTGAGGAGCATTATTCTTAAGACCATATATTTCGAGCGCTTTGTTGGTGGCCTTCATGAACCGATCAAAACGAAAGGGTTTTAATAAATAATCGCAAACGTCGAGTTCAAAACTTTCCAAAGCATACTCCCCGTAAGCTGAGGTAATGATGACGATGGGGCGCTTATTAAGTGTTCTTAAAAAATCAAGCCCTTTTAATTTCGGCATGTTGATGTCTAAGAAAATCAAATCCACTTTCCCTGTATTCAGAAAAGAAAAAGCCTCTGTGGCTAAATGACACTGACCGATAATATTTAAGTAAGGAATTTCTTTGACATATTCCAAGATGATCTTATGAGCAAGAGGTTCATCATCAATAATCAAAGCATTGAGTTGGGTCATTTATTTCGTTGAAGATTGTGAAAATATTTTTAAACTGGTTTTGAATTCATTCCCTAGATCTGCAATCTGTAATTCATGATTGTTGGGAAATAAAAGTTCAAGCCTTCTTGATAAATTGTCCAGGCCAATTCCTGGAGCTTCTTTCGTTTTTTCCTCCACAGAATTTCTACAACTAAATGTAAGACTGTTTTCATCACTTTCCAAATAAAGATCTAAAAAGCAATCTCCTTCAGCAGGCTCAATTCCATGCTTGAATGCATTTTCTATCAAAACAATAAAAAGCAAAGGTGGGATCTGTAGAGATTTATCAATGATATTTTTTTTAAAATTAAAATCTACTTTTTTATGCAAACGAATCAACTGCAATTGAATGTAATCTTCTATATACTTTACTTCCTCAGAAATGGGTACTTGATTTTCCTTGCCTTTGTAAATAACGTAGCGCATCAATTCAGACAATTGCATGATAACCTCTGGTGTTTTCTGATCCTTAGTAAGACTCAGCGCATAAAGGTTATTTAAAGTATTAAAAAAGAAATGAGGATTGATTTGCTGTTTGAGAAGGTTTAATTCCGTCTGGGTTTTTTCCTTTTGTAGGTTTACAATTTTATTGTTTTGACGGTACCATTGGTAGGTTAATATAAAAGGTATAGTCCCAACCATCCCTAAGATAGGTGTCCAAGCATTTATTTCATTGAAAAAACTTCGGGCATGTACTGGATGAACCATAAAGTCAGTAACAATTGGAAGTTGATAAATCAAAGCTGCAGAGATAGGATACAATAGAACATTGGTAGCGACGAATCCCGCTGCAAAATAGACGATGCCTTTTTCTTTGAATAGTTTGTTGATTAAAATATAATGATTGACAAAGTAAAAAATGTAATAAATGAATAGGAGGCAATAGAATTGTAAGGTGTACCAAATGACCAGCGGTATTCGATTCAAAGGACTGGTTGTCCCCAAAGTAGATTGAACGCCAGTGGTGGCCATAACCATGATGAAGGCAAAGGGGATAAGCCCAAGCAAAATGGCCTTTTCCAATTTGATATTCTTTAACCAAGTAAAAGTTTTCGTTGATTTATTGATGAAAGAAGAGGATTGAAATGCCAATTCTGTAAGCAGTATCACCATTGCCGTTACAGGAATGTACCAGCCATCCCATTTTGGGTGCATGAATATTTCAACAGTGTTGAGACCTGCCAAAATAAGCGGATAAGCAATAAAAACTAAAACCCAAATGAAGGCTAATTTTATTCCACTCAGCTTCTCTTTCAAACCTTCTCTAATCGAAACAAAAATAAAAACTGGAATAAATAGCAGCTCTAAAGGGAGCAGTATTTTGAAGTAGTTTAAAAAGGTATGGCCTTCCGTATTTGGGTTGTCCAATAATAATAGCACAGCAAGAACCATCAATCCAGTATGAAATGGCCATTGCTTATTCCCGTAAAGAAAATCAACAACTTTTTGAGAGACCTTTTCTATGTAAGCTTCATTCATAGTTACAATTAATGAAATTTCGGTTGTTCAACCTAACTAAGATGATAAACGGACCATTTTTCATGATTAAAGTCATACAAGGGGAATTCCAAGCTAAATTTTCCTTTTATCACGGTAATCTGGAGCTTGAACACTTTAAATTGTCAAAAGAAGAGCGCTGACTTATATTGTGGTAACAATGACGATGATATAAAGCTTTTTTAAAAACCTAAAAATTCTTCACAATGAACTTAAGCATCTCCAATCTCACGAAAGTTTACAATAACGGTGTAAAAGCAATGGACAACCTTAGCATTCAAATCGGCAAAGGAATGTTTGGTCTTCTCGGACCTAACGGAGCAGGTAAGTCGACACTTATGCGCACCGTTGCTACCTTGCAAAACCCAGATTCGGGGCAAATAGATTTTAGAGGAATCGATGTGGTGAAGGATAAGATAAGTTTAAGAAAGGTTCTTGGTTACTTGCCGCAGGACTTCGGTGTTTATCCTAAAGTCTCTGCAGATGAATTGCTCAATTATTTTGCCACACTCAAAGGAATTGCTTCTAAGAAGGACCGCAAAAAAATGATCGATGAAGTTTTGGAACTGACCAACTTGACAGAGGTGCGTAAAAAGAATGTGGACGGTTACTCCGGAGGTATGAAACAACGATTTGGTATTGCTCAAATGTTGTTGAACAAACCTAAGTTAATCATTGTGGATGAACCCACAGCTGGATTGGATCCTGCGGAGCGAGTCCGATTTCTCAACATCTTACGAGAAATTGGAACAGAGAATACAGTGATTTTTTCGACACATATTGTGGATGATGTTAAAGACCTTTGTCATGAAATGGCGATCATGAATGGTGGTCAGTTTTTGGCTCAGTTTACACCATCAGAAGGGACACAAAAGTTGATGGGAAAAATTTGGATGAAGACCATTAAACGAAATGATCTGGAAGAAATGGAAAGGAAGTTTTCTATTCTCTCTTCTCATTACAATCCTGACAATACTTTGAATATTCGGGTGTTTGCAAACACGCTTCCGGGAGACGGATTTAGCAGTGTAGAACCCATTTTAGAAGATGTTTATTTTATGGCTTTGCGGGAAGAACATCCTGTTGCTGTAGCTTAATTATCTTTTTTATTCATCTTCAAATATAAAGTTATGTTTACCACCATTTATAAAAACGAGCTAAAGTATTGGCTCAAACAGCCTGCTGTCTATTTCTATTTCATTCTTTTTTTCGGAGCTGCTCTTGTAACCATGTGGGGAATGTCAGCGGAAAGAGACTTTGGATTCACTGGCGAAATTTTAAATTCTGCTAGTAAGATCAATCGGATAGGAGGAAGATTCTTTTTAGTTGCGCTATTCGTATTTCCTGGAGTCATTGGCATGTCCGTTTTTCGGGATTATAAATCTAAGATTCATTCTATATTGTATTCTTATCCTTTTTCAAAACGAGATTATCTTTTAGGAAAATTCTTAAGTTCATTTACCATAGTAAGCATAATTGTATTGTCCATTTTATTAGGGATGATTATGGGGTTTAGTCTTACGGGGTCGGCTTCTGAGAATTTAGTAGTATTTGATGCTAGAGTATATTTGCAGGAATTTTTTGTTTATATGTTGCCCAATATGATTTTCATTTCGGCCATCGTATTTGCTGTGGTCACCTTTACAAGGAATGTCTATGTTGGCTATATAACTGTTGTTCTTTTAATCTTGTTGAGGAAAATGTTTCTTTCTATCCTAGGTTCCTTTGACAAAGATTATCTCGTTGCTTTGTTGGATCCTTTTGGTGGAGAAGCCTTAAAGTTTTATACCCGTTTTTGGACGGTTCTAGACCAAAATCAAAATTACATGCCTTTG
>CALIAG010000337.1 GCA_938041325.1 uncultured Saprospiraceae bacterium
GCACAAAGCAGACTGAATTGCTTTTTAAGTTTTGATGTTTAAATTTAATGATTACTTAACGACTCTTCCTCCGTCCAAATCATCTTGCAATTTCTTCAACCTATCCCAGTTACCTTTTGCAGCAAGGTTGGCTTGTCGTGCCCAAGTAGCAGGATTGTGCATTTGGAATCTAGGACCAGCTTTTTCAAGGATGGTTCTAAGCTCTCCTACTTTTGAAACAGATAATTTCTGGAAAGTAGTAATTTTTGCAGCGTGTAAAAGTTGTTCAATTTTCGGTCCGATGCCTTCGATCTTTTTAAGATCATCTTTCTTCACTTTCTTAGCAGCAGCTTTTTTAGCCGTAGCAGTCTTCTTGACAACTGGTTTCTTTTTAACAACCGTTTTCTTAGCGGCAGGTTTTTTCTTCACAGCAACTTTCTTTTTAGTAACTGCTTTTTTAACCTCACCAGAGCTTACCACTTTCGCTTGACCTTTTTTGGTCTTCACATCCATCGTAGTTCTGGATACTTCCACTGTTCCCATTTCAGCCATCATTGCTTGAAGTGATTCAAAATCAATAGATTTTACAACCTCTACTTCTTTGATGATTTCCACTGGTACTTCTTTGATCACTTCAATTTCCTTGATCACCTCTACTGGTACTTCTTTGATCACTTCTACTTCTTTGATCACTTCCACTGGTACTTCTTTGATCACTTCAATTTCCTTGATCACTTCTACTGGTACTTCTTTGATCACTTCTACCTCTTTAATTACTTCTACTTCTACCTCTTTGATCACTTCTACAGGAACTTCCTTGATTACTTCAACTGGTACTTCTTTGATCACTTCTACTTCTTTAATCACCTCAACTGGTACCTCTTTGATCACTTCTACTGAAACCTCTTTGATCACTTCTTTTGGCTTCTCTTTGTATTTGCCCATCAAATCATCGTACTTGCCGTTAAGTGCGTTGTATTTAGATTCCCAAGCAAGAGCGCCTTTATAATTGACATTCAAAGTTTTGTGGTCGCCAGAAAGTCCGTTGTACTTTTCTTCTAAAGAGCTGTACTTATTGGTAAGAGAGTTGTATTTAGATTCCCAACCTTTTAATTCCTTATCACCAGAAGACTGGTTGTTTTTGAAATTAATATTGAGTGTTTTGTACTCTGCACTTAAGTTGTTGTACTTGCCTTCTAGATCGCCGAATTTTCCAAAAAGAATATTGTATTTGGATTCCCAACCTTTAATGCCTTTGTCACCTTCAGTTTGTGCATTTTTGAAATTAATATTGAGTGACTTGTATTCGCCGTTCAAGTTATTATACTTGCCTTCTAGGTCACCATACTTTCCGAAGAGTACATTGTATTTTGATTCCCATTCAGCAATACCTTTGTCATTAGAAGCTTTAAGATTGTTGTAATTCCCTTCTAATTCTCCAAACTTAATAAATAAAGCATTGTACTTAGAATCCCAGCCTGCAATGTCTTTTTCATTACCAGCTTTTAAGTTATTATAGTTGCCTTCTAAAGTTCCGAATCTTGCAAGTAAGTCATTGTATTTAGATTCCCAACCAGAAATATCTTTTTGGCTGCTTGATTTAAGGCTATTGTGATTGCCTTCTAAATCTCCGAACTTGACAAATAATGCATTGTATTTTGAATCCCAACCAGCAAGGTCTTTTTCGTTGCTAGCTCGCAGGCTACTGTAATTGCCTTCAAGGTCTTTGAATCTAGCAAGTAGATCATTGTATTTTGTCTCCCAATCTCCAATGTCTTTAGCTCTTCCATCTTTTTCAGATTGAAGCGTACCTTCTAAATCTCCAAATTGTCCAAATAGAATGCTATACTTGTTGTTTAGCTCTGCTTCCGTTTCTTTGCTACTTGACTGAAGGTTTCCGAAATTGAGATTTAATGAACTGTATTTAGATTCCCAATTAGCATTCGCTTCATCTCTTTCTCTTAATAAAGCATCGTATTTCACTTGCCAGTTAGCATTGGCCTCGTCTCTTTCTTTTAATAAAGCGTTGTATTTAGATTCCCAGTTAGCAATAGCTTCATCTCTTTCTGCTAATAAAGCATTGTACTTGATTTCAAGATCTCCGTATTTGCTGTTCCAATCAGAAATGGTTACTTCACTTTCAGATTTGTAGGTATTGTATGTCGCACTGATTCCGTCGTAAGAAGTTTGAAGCGTAGCATATTTTGCTGTAGCATCTTTCAATTTAGCATCTCTGTCTTTTTTCAATCTTTCGATTTCAGCCTTAAGATCTGCAACTTCTGTTTTGTAATTGTTGATGGTAATTTCATATTTCTTGAACTTAGCCAACAACTCTTCGTAATCTGTTCTCCATTTTGAAACATCAGCAGTCAAACCTTCGATCTGCGCTTTTGTTTTAATTTGATATTCAGAAAAAGAAGAATCTACTTTCTTTTTGGCAGCCAACAATTCGTTGTGTGTACCTTCTAATGTATGATATTTTGATTTCCAATCTTTATAAGAAATATCAAGATCATCATATCTTCCTTGCAACATATTCATGTCGCTAATAGAAGTATCGTATTGTCCTCTTAATTCAGAGTATAATTTATTTTTCTTAGAAAGGTCTCCTTCTAATTTTACAAGTCTAGGTCTTCTCAACAAGTATCCTATAATACCTCCCAGCAAAGCCAATCCTAGTCCCCAAAATAATGGCAAAAATCCGCACATGGTAGTCTGTTTTTTATGTTGGTTAAAAATTTTATTTAATAGAAATCTCTACTCGACGATTTTTAGCTCGTCCTTCTGGAGTGGCGTTGTCTGCAACTGGTACAGCTGGCCCTTGTCCTTGAGTAGCAATTTTCGTTGTTTTTATTCCTCCTTCTCTCGCAAGGTATGCGCGAACGAATTCTGCACGCTTACGGCTAAGACGGCGGTTGATAGATTCAGAACCTTTATTATCGGTATGACCGACGCTGTTTGCAGCTCCACCTTCTTTATTATCTAAGTAATAAATTAAGTCCGCCATATAAGCTCTTTGTGTTGAATTCAGATTGATCTTATCTGAATTGGTTTCAAAGTATAAAGTCAAAGGTGCCTTTCTCAGACGAGCTTCTACTTCCGCCAATTTATTATTAGAGCTTGGTGTATCAAAAAACTTGTACGTTGCTCCTCCAATGATGTTGGTTTTATCTATTGCTAAGTCAGCATACATCTCACCGTTGGTAGCAATTTGTTTGGCAGGAACACCCATTTCCATAAACATGGATTTGATGGTATTCGCTCGACCCAAACCAAGATTTTGAAGCAAAGAAGTATTTTTCTCAGACTCCATATAATAACCAGTGATGTCGATAGATCTTGTAGGATTAGCAACAAGGTAGGCTGCTGTGGTTTTGAAAGCACCAGTTAAGCCAGCAGAAACTGGATCTAGAACTTTGAATCCTGAATTTGCAAATCTAAGGTTATCTGCAAATTTGTTGTCATGTGCTGAACCATCATTAAAATGAATAGAACGGGAAACAAACATGTCTCCGAAGCTATAGTCCATTGCACCATAGACGTTTTTCTCCTCATCGAAATAAAGTTCTTTTTCTTCCTTAAGAATCCCTGCAGTAGCTATTCTTGAACCATCGATCCCCATTCCAACTAAAGAATCCTTTAAGGCTGCTGCTCGAGCAAGACCTAGATTCGCGAAAGACCCAGTGTAAGATTCCGAAGCCATATAATGACCTCCAATATTGAGCTTACGATCAGGGTTTTCTGCAAGATAGCCTTGTACTTTTGAGAATTCTGTTTTAACTGCACCTGGAATAAGTGGAGCAAAACCGGATAAGCCGAACATCAAGTTACTTGCTGAACCTGCAACACCTGTGGCACCGTCTGTAATGGATAAAGGGTTGGATACACCGGTAAGACAACAGGTCGCTCTTGCGAAAAATAGTCCTCCGATAAACCATAAGGCAAGCAATGTGCCCCATAAGGGTATACTTCTCATAATTTGTTTGTTAGATGTTTTTTACTAAATATAATAAGCAGCAAAATGCTGGAATTTACATTTCAAAAAATACCCATTTGGGCCTGGTCATTCTGAGATCATTTGGGAAGTGGGATGCGTCCACTATTTTTTAGACCGTTTTAGTTTCAAAAAGTAACGGAATGGACGCAAGTGTTTCTCCTCTAGTATGTTGTCAAATTCTACGGGATTGCTAATATAAAAAATTATGTCATTATCCTAACAATTTATAGCACTCTATGAGATATATTTCTTTTTTTTATTGATATTTAAATCTTAGTGAAAGGAATGAACAGGGATCCCTCTATGGCTTAGTATTGTTATAAATCTTTCAAACGATTTTTGTGCTAAAGAATTTAATTTTGACATTGGCTTTTTTGCTCTTAGGAATATTTTCAATTCCTATGCAATGCATTGCCCAAGCTGGTCTTAACTCAAGCCACTTCACATCTACGCCATCGAACACTGAATCAATTCTGGCTTCAAAACTAACTTTTAAGCAGACTATTTTCGACAATAGCCCATTCCCCAATAAGGAATCTGTAACAAGGGACCATTCAGTCATGATGCAACCAAAAGTCCAATGGCATAGCGCATTGTTTTGCAAAATTGAGGATCAGATCAGTAAAAATCTACCCATACAATTCAAATTTCGACTCGGGAATCAAGATTATGTTGATTATTTAGAAGGGAAAAGTCGCGGAGGACTTTCTTTTTTGAATGACAATAACTAATAGAGACTAGGTTGACCGTTGGGAAAGAATTAAAGGAATATAATAAGGTTTTTCCTTAACGAAGATCAAACAAATTGTCTACTCCAATAGGTCTCTGCACATTGAAACCCTCTGCATATGCGACCTGAATGCTTCTGCCAAAAACTGAATTTTTGGCTTTCACAGATTCCAAGAAATTTTTATCAGAGATTGGAGATCCGGGTTCATTAGAAGTCGGATCATAAAATTGGGAAGCAAATGCTTGGATGCATTCCATCTTCTTTTCTATAAATTCCGAAATATCAATAACAAAATCTGGATGAAGGTGATTGTCTTGAATATAATGATACACCGCCTTGGGGCGCCATCGGTCCAATAAACCATCTTGCCCTTCGATCGGCACTTTGATCAAACCGGCAATAAAACAAGCGTCAGAGATGAGTTTTGCTCCACGTCCATGATCGGGATGTCTGTCTTCTAATGCGTTGGCCAATACGATATCCGGTTGATATTGACGGATGACACGCGCAATTTTGATTCTATTTTCTTTTGAGTTTTCAAAAAAGCCATCAGGAATTCCAATATTCTCTCGATAATGAAGCCCCATAATTTTAGCAGATGCCGCCGCTTCTTTCAATCGAAGTTCACCACTACCTCTTGTTCCCAATTCTCCATGTGTTAAATCCAATACTCCGACCTTTTTACCCATTGCAATATGCTTAAGCAATGTGCCAGAACAAGAAAGTTCCACATCATCTGGATGTGCTCCAATAGCAAGTATATCCAACTTCATATTATCCTATTTTGATTGGAAAAAGAAATAAAAATTCAATGGTTGAAAGGATTTTCTAAAGCAGTTTACGAATTGCTCGTTTGACTTTTCCTGCACTAGGGCTCGTGACGGTATAATAGTAATCAACAACCTTTCCTTTTTTATCTACTAAGTATTTGTGAAAATTCCATTTTGGAACAGAAGAGACTTTGCCATTCATTGATTTTTCAGATAAAAATTTATACAAGGGATCGGCTTCTTCCCCTTTAACATGGATTTTATCAAAAATGGGGTACTCTGCTTGATAGTTGATAACGCAAAATTGTTTTAGATCTTCCCCTTCTAGCGGTTCCTGTCCAGCAAAATCATTGGAAGGGAAGGCTAAAATTTCAAAATCTTCTCCTTTAAACTCGTCTCTAAGTTCTTTCATCTTGTCCAATTGAGGAGTAAAACCACACTTGGAAGCAGTATTTACGATCAAAAGGACTTTTCCTCTGTACATAGACAGAGGAACAGTATTGCCTTGCACGTCTTTTACATTAAACTGATGGATAGAATCGGTCATTGGTAGTGTGTTGTTGTTGTTGTTTTAATCAAAAATCTTCCAGATCTCTGGTTTAAAAAAGGGCGTTAAATGTTTAACCATTTTAAATCGAAATGGTTGCCATAAAATGACTTCTTGATTGCAAGAAATTGAAAAACAGTGATCAAAATGTCTTTTACCAGCGGATCAATGCTGATCCCCAAGTAAATCCAGATCCAAAAGCAGCCAGACATACCAAATCTCCTTCCTTTACTTTTCCTGCTTCCCAGGCTTCGCAAAGTGCAATTGGAATTGAGGCAGCCGTAGTATTGCCATATTTTTGAATGTTGTTCCAAACCTTATCATCTGGAATTCCCATTCTAGCCTGTACAAATTGGCTTATTCTTAAATTGGCTTGATGCGGTACAAATAAGTCTAAATCGGAGGGTTTATAACCATTGCTTTCCAAGGCTTCCATTATTACTTCTGGGAACTTTTGTACTGCAAATTTGAAAACAGCTTGTCCTTCCATGTTTGGAAAAAAGTCTTCGTCTTCAAACATTTTAGGCGTGAAAAACATACCTCCAAACTCTTGTTCCGGATAGCCATATTTCTCTGTACCTACATGGACTCCTGCGTGAGATCCAGGGTTCATGTAAGCTAATTTTTCAGCACCATCTCCATCCGCATGAAGGTGAGTCGATAAAATTCCTTTTCCTTCCTCTTCTGTTGGTTGAATAACAACCGCTCCTGCTCCATCACCAAATATAACGGTTACGTTTCTACCTCTCGTCGAAAAATCCAGACCACAGGAATGGAATTCAGCTCCAACCAAGAGTACGTTTTTATACATTCCAGATTTCACAAACTGATCTGCAATAGACAAACCGTAAACAAAACCTGAACATTGATTTCTGATATCCAATGCACCGATACCATTCATCCCCATTTGCCTTTGCAAAAGGACTCCACTTCCCGGGAAATAGTAATCAGGACTTAAAGTAGCGAAAATGATAAAATCCACATCTTTTGCTGTGATGCCTGCTCTCTCTATGGCAATCTTAGCTGCTGCAGCACCCATTGTAGAAGTGGTTTCCTTATGTCTTTCTGCATACCGTCTTTCTACAATTCCTGTCCGCTCTTGTATCCATTCATCCGACGTATCCATTACTTTTGCCAAATCGTGGTTGGTCACCACTTTTTCAGGAACATAGAACCCTATCCCTCCTATTTTAGAACTCAACATAATTTCTTGGTTTTATCATTTTTAAAAATGGCTGTTCAAAAACAGCAATTCAACTTGGTTTATTTTTAAAACATTTTAAGAATTTGGCTTCCATTGATCTATCAGGAGGCAAATTTCCATCTAAGCATCTTCCAATTGACAGCTAAAAATTCGATACTTTTATTTCCGTCAACTAAAAATTACCTGCGTAAAATCGAAATTTTATTCAAATTATCATAAACTGCCAACAGAAAGTTCGATTTACGTCTTTTATTCCTCTAATTTGCTACTGCTATAAATTTTGTAATATTGGCTTTTCTTTGCGAAAAGCTTTTTAAAATGAACCTTAGCGTTAGAAGCTTTCTAAGTATTTTTACCCTTCTTATTTTTGTGTCTTGCAAGACTACGAAATCTACTCCTGTGAAAAACGAGGAACCCTTGCAAAGAAACTTTTTGTATTATGATTCTGCTTTTAAACTAAGTCCTCAAAGCAAACTTAGAACGGATGGCTTATATTTTCACCTAAAAGAAGAGGACCTCTTTGGGGATACTCACTTTATATTTCGATTTTATCCCGACGGAGGGGTTATCGAATACAATGTCTACAACAGTCCAGAGAAAATTGTTCAGCTAGAACGAAGAATGGAAGGGAATCTTCATGGTTATTACAAAACCATGGGAGATACGATCTTGCTCAGTACTGCGGTTTATTACGACAACCAACAAAATTTTTATAAAGGAATTATTTACAGAGATTCTATTGTCTTGATGGAAGATCGATTCAATGCCTTTCCCGGTGCACCTACAACTTATTATTTCTTTGGGGAACAGTAAACTCCGAATAATCAATTAATCCAGCTTATCTCCAAATTAAATTGTTTGAAACATCCTGTTTTAAATATAGTCGCTATCTTTGATTGAACAATAAAAAGGTTAAAACTCTATCGCATACTATGAACCTTACTGCAGCTAAAACGGCTTTAAAAAAATACTATGGGTACGATAAATTTCGTCCCATGCAAGCTGAGATCGTACAGGCCGTTTATGATAAAAAAGATGCCTTGGTTTTAATGCCAACAGGAGGAGGTAAATCGATTTGTTTCCAAATCCCTGCTATTACGACAGAAGGTGTTTGTATTGTCATCTCCCCTCTTATTTCCTTAATGAAGGATCAAGTTGAAAGCTTGCGTTCGAATGGAATTTCTGCTGCTTTTTTAAACAGTTCGCTTAGTGCTTCGGAGCAAGATTCGGTCCGAGAAGATTTGTACAATAGCAATATAAACTTGCTTTATGTTTCTCCGGAAACTTTGCTGACCCAATCTTTCATGCAAATTTTGCAAGTAGCAAAGATCAATCTTTTTGCTATTGATGAAGCACATTGTATTTCCTCGTGGGGTCATGATTTCAGAAAAGAATATACACAACTTCAATTGCTTAAAAAGCAGTTTCCAGGAATCCCTGTCATTGCCTTAACAGCAACAGCAGACAAGATTACAAGACGAGATATTGTAGATCAATTGGGTTTAGAAAATCCAGAAATTTTCATCTCCTCTTTCGACCGTCCCAATCTAAGTCTAACGGTAAAGCCAGGATTAAAACGGATGGATCAGATTTTGGAATTTGTAAAAAAACGTCCCAATCAAGCAGGGATTGTTTATTGCTTAAGTAGAAAAAACACAGAGCAGGTCGCCAGAAAGTTGGCAGCAAAAGGAATCAGTACAGCATTTTATCATGCGGGTATGTCTTCCCAAGATCGCAGCAGAGTACAAGAGGATTTCTTGAATGACAATACCCTCGTCGTATGCGCCACCGTTGCCTTCGGAATGGGAATCGATAAATCAAATGTAAGATGGGTGATCCATTACAGTATGCCCAAAAATTTGGAAGGCTATTATCAGGAAATTGGAAGAGCAGGAAGAGATGGATCTAAGTCTGATACTTTGCTTTTTTACTCCTTTCGAGATGTCATCGTTTTGCGTGAAATATTAACAAACAATCAATCCGAAAACGAGGACATTCAATTGTCCAAATTGGATCGAATGATGGAATATGCAGATGCCTTAATCTGTCGAAGAAAAATCTTGCTCAATTACTTTTCTGAGAACCTAACTGAGAATTGTGGCAATTGTGATATTTGTAAAAATCCGCCAAAATCTTTTGATGGAACCGTCATTGCCCAGAAGGCGCTTTCTGCAATTTATCGAATGAATGAAAGAGTGGGTATGAATCTCCTCATAGATGTATTGCGTGGATCCAGAAGGCAGGAAATTGTTCAGCGAGGCTACGATAAAATAAAGACCTACGGTGCGGGAGGCGATATCACTTCCAGTGACTGGCAAACGCTTTTAAGACAAATGATCAATTTGGGTTTGATCGACATTGCTTATGATCAAGGCAATGTATTAAAACTGACAGAAGGAGCAAAAGAAGTCTTGTTTGAAAAGCGGCAGATTCAGTTGGTTAAGATGGAAGAGATTCAAAGCCAAAGAGAAGAGCGTAAAACAAAAGTCAAGAAAACGACCAGAGGTTCTCGCCAACGGGTACGTGATGCGTTGTTTGAAACATTGAGGCAATTGCGTAAAAAAATTGCGCAACAAAAAGGCATTCCTCCATACATTGTTTTCAGTGATGCTTCCTTGGAAGAAATGGCTGCAATGAAACCAACTACAGAGCATGACATGTTGGCCATATCTGGAGTTGGAGATCACAAGATGAAGCAATATGGTAATATTTTCATGGGTACCATTAGAAGTTTTATTCTGACCAATAGCCAAGCCGGTCAAAAGATAAAAGGTTCAACACAACTAGAAACCATACAACTCTACAACCGCGGATTCTCTACCGATCAAATCGCTTTGGAACGAGGTTTGAGCGAACAAACCATTGAATCGCATCTCGTAAACGCTTACAAAAACGGAGAAGACATTAAGATCAAACGTTTGTTGAAAAAGTCAGAAATCGAAATGGTGATTGAAGCATTGAACATTGTCCCAGAACCTGCTGGATTAAAATCTATTTTTGAATTTTGTGATGGGAAAATCAGCTATTTTAAAGTGAAATTGGCTTTGGCTTGGATTGAGATGAATGGGCGGTGAGTGAGGATTATTGGTTAAAAAAAGGCCCTACTGCATTAGCTTCTTCGAACCTTCAAAATCATCTGTGAAAAACACAAAGAGTTAAAATTTTTCCTCGCTCTGCATTATAGTTTCAAATAATTGCTAGTATTCTTATTTACTGGCGTTTTTTTGATTTCAAACATTTGCCCTATTCGTTTACCAAAAGTATAGTTTCTCAAAATCTAAATATTTCCTTCACAGCCGGAAATAAAATATTATTCATATAAAAAGATTACTGAGAGAATTCGAATGGCAATCAGTTTATATTTTTAAAAACATCAATAATATTTATTGATTTAGTAAATATTATTGATTATATTTAGTAGTGGTTATTATAGACCAAAACACTATGAAATTAATTGAGACTAAGACAGGTAAAAAATTGGATGCCACAATAGAGCGGTTAATAAAATCGGCGATAAAAAAACTAAAAGGCAACAAAAAATTCATTTTTGATTGGAGCTTAGAATTAGATAATGGAGTTTACAAAATTAACTTAATAGAGGAAGAAGAGATCTTAGGCCTGATTTCTATAATTGATTTTCCTGAGGAGTTCAGACTACACATAAATCTAATTGAATCATCCAAAAAATATAGAGGTAAGAAAAAATTACTGGACAATATTCCAGGTTGTTTGATTGCTTTTGTTTGTCAGCTGTCCTTCAAAAAAGGATATGAAGGGTTCGTTTCCTTAGTCCCAAAAACTGAGCTGATCAAATTCTATAACAACAAATATGGCTTCGAACAAATGGGATCTCAAATGGCGCTATATTATGAAAAATCAAATTCCGTAATCGACAAATATTTAGGAAATGAAAAAGTATGAAAAGATTTATAAGAAATTGCGAAAAGAAATGACTGATGAAGAAATTGCAGATTCTATGTTGATTCCACAGGATTTGACTGAAGAAGAGAAGATAAAATCTAACGAAGAAATAAAAGCTTTTCGTTTCAAATTGATGAGAGAAAGAACGGAAGAACAAAGAATCTACTCTGAACTTTTAAGGTTCAAGTTTTTGTTAGAAAACTATATAAACAATGAACCATTTAATGCCTCACAAAGCTTTGGTAAGAACATTGAAGAATACGTAAGAATATTGAATAGAACAAAAAAAAGTTTATCAGAAGATTTGGATGTTCATTATACCAGATTAAGTCGATTGATTAACGATAGAGAAGAACCAAATATTGAATTGATGTATAGATTAGAAAAGCATTCTGGAAACTTAATTCCAGCTATCTACTGGTGGAAATTAGTTTCGAAAAAACAAGAACATATAATCAAGCAAGATTTGAGAACAAGAAAGAAAGAAGGGGCAAAAGTTAAGAATTCGATTGAGTATAACGCATGAAAACAGACAAAATCATTTGGCAACAAAAATAACTTCATTCGGCCTGTAATATCACATTTACTTAACATTTGTGAAATACAAAAAAGGGATTGCAAACCATTCGCAATCCCTTTTTCATTTTTCAAATGTATAATTCCAAGCCCTAAGTCTTCCTTTTCTTTTTCTTCGCAGCTGGAAATAAAATATTATTCAAGATCAAACGATAGCCAGGAGAATTGGGATGCAAATTCAAATCCGTTTCTGGATCATTTACAAAATGTCTGTAATCTTCTGGATCATGACCTCCGTAAAAAGTCCAAGTTCCTTGTCCGAAAGTACCATGAAGATACCTCGCTTCTTTCGCAGGTTTATTTTCACCTAAAATCAAAACAGAAGATTTAATCGTCTTTTTCAAAAAGGCTGTGGTCTGTCCCATAAACCCTTTTACGGTACGCGTGTGATTTTGCGTAAGCATCGTTGGAATTGGATCCCATTTTGCAGAAAAATCAAACAAGGTAAAATAGTCCTCATTTGCAGTAACTGAACGTTTGGTTATCGGACCATGATCAATCGTGGAGAATTCATAAACCAGAGGATCTTTCATCAATTCGAAATCTTTGAAAGCAAAAGTATTGTCAAAATTCAATTTGCTTTGCGCCGACGGATCTACGCCATCGCCATCATACATATGCTCACAAATGTCAAGGCCTTCTGCCGCCAAAGTAATATCGTAGGTATCTGTAGCCGAACACATCGCAAACATAAATCCACCGCCGCCAACATATTCTCTAATTTTTTTCACTACCGCCAATTTCATTTGACTCACTTTTTCAAAGCCTTCCGCTGCCGCCAATGCTTCCATCTTCTTCACACTTTCCTTGTACCAAGGATAATTCTGATAAGATCTGTAAAATCGACCGTATTGCCCCGTAAAATCTTCATGGTGTAAATGCAGCCAATCATATTCTGCCAATTTATCATCCAAAACATCGGAATCGTAAACGGTTTCATAGGGAATTTCTGCATAAGTCAATACCAAAGTCACCGCATCGTCCCAAGGTTGAATTTTTTCTCCCCGAGCATTAAAATCAGGGGTATAAACGGCAATCTTAGGTGGAGCTTCCAACTTAATCGCGTCTTCATTGACTTCAGGATTATTGATGTCCATCAAAATCTTGTTGTATTGCGCATCAGGAATGATTTCGTAACTGACATTTCTGGTCAAGCATTCCTTTTCAAATATTGGATTGTGCTGAAAAGCGAAGCTTCCTCCCCTATAATTCAACAACCAATAGGCTTCTACCTCTTTTTCCAAGACCCAATAAGCAATGCCATAAGCTTTTAAGTGGTCCTTTTGGTCCTTGTCCATAGGGATTAAAAGATAAGCAGCTTGGATTTGTGTTGCTAAAAAAAGGAAGGCAACTAGACAAAATAAATTCTTCATTTATAAGAGGTTTTTACCTTTATTTCAATGTCGTTTAAAAAATGAGTATTTCGACATAATTATTTTAAGACACTATTTTAACGTAAGCATCCCTCATTTGTTGGGTGTTTTCACTTCAAATTTCCATGTAAATCCATATCTATCCTTCTAGATTCATGACCTTAACAAAACATTTAGAACTTAGCTACCATTTTTAGGGTACACTTTTGTTAAATTGCGCCATATTTTTATAAAACTTAATATAAAAATCTACGTTAACAGACATGTAAATAATAAGTTACTGTTTGAACGTTTCTAAGTAGTACGTTGGCGTATCGCCTACCGAAAAGCAAATTCTGTGAAGTTTATATGGAGAATCTTAGTTTTCAATATCCCGCGTGGTATTTAGTATTTTGTTTGCTATTAGGTTTGGCCTATGCGGCATTTCTTTATTTTAGAGACAAAACCTTTCGGGAGCAATCCGGAACACTCAACGCTGTACTGGGTTTGATCAGGTTCCTTTCTGTATCCTTTCTCAGCATGCTTTTGCTCTCTCCCCTACTCAAGTCTTTTATTACAGAGGTCAAAAAGCCGGTCGTTATATTGGCTCAAGATGTATCAGAGTCCATCAAAAGTGATATGGATTCCGTGCAAATTTCAAAGTATAGAAGCGATTTCGAAACACTGAGTCAATCTCTTTCTGAAGAATATGAATTAAAAGAGTATTCATTTGGAAATGAAGTTCGAGAAGGTGTTGATTTTGAATTCGGAGATAAAGTCAGCAATATTTCTGACTTTTTGCAAGAAATGTATGACTTGTATAGCAATCAGAATTTGGGCGCTATTGTCCTTGCTACAGATGGGATCTATAACGAAGGGAGTAATCCGATCTATTCTAGTACAAAATTATCAACCCCCATTTATACGGTTGCTCTTGGTGATACAACTGCGAAAAAGGACCTAATTATCAAGCGTATTTTTCACAATAAAATCGCTTACCTAGGTGACAAGTTTAGTATCCAAGTTGATATATCTGCTCAAAATTGTTCTGGTAATAATTCTACGCTTAATATTTACAAAGTTGTAGATGGACAAAACAGCCGCTTACAACAAGTCCCGCTTAATATCAATAAGAATGATTTTTTTACCACCAAAGAAATCATTCTGGACGCCAATCAAGCCGGGGTTCAACGATATAGAATCTCTTTGAATAAAGTTAGTGGAGAGGTCAGTACGGCCAATAACAGCAAAGATATTTTTGTAGATGTATTGGATGCCAGACAGAAGATTTTGATTCTAGCGCACTCTCCTCATCCGGACGTTTCTGCCATCAAGCAAAGTATTGGCAGCAATAAAAACTATCAAGTAGAGGTTTCTTACGTCAATAAGTTTCAAAAAAGTGTTGCAGCATTTGATTTTGTAATCTTGCATCAATTGCCTGGCAACAGGAATGATGGTCAGTCCATTATCAATACATTAAATGACAGAAAAATTCCTCACTTATTTATTCTCGGATCTCAAACCAATTATTCTAAATTCAAAAGTGTACAAAGCCTAGTCGGCATCACTTCTGATGGACGAAATACAAATGATGTACAGGCAAAGGTGAATCCGAATTTCTCATTATTTAATATTGCAGAGAATATTCCACAAAACCTTCCGCAATTCGCTCCGCTGATTGCACCATTTGGTGAGTTTAGTGATAATGCCAATACGGAAGTTTTATTGTATCAAAAAATTGGAAAGGTAGATACCAAATATCCTTTATTGGCTTTTGGAGAAGAGAACGGTGTGAAGAAAGGAATTTTGTGTGCAGAAGGAATTTGGAAATGGCGCTTGTTTGATTACCTCCAACATCAGAACCATGAAATCTTCGATGATGTCTTGGGAAAAAGCATTCAATACTTAACGCTTAAAGAAGACAAAAGGAAATTTCGCGTTAGCATCAATAAAAATGTTTTTAATGAAAACGAACCTCTTTATTTTGATGCAGAGTTGTACAATGAATCTTATGAATTGATCAACGAACCCGATGCAACCATCACGATCAGAAACGCAGAAGGCAAAGATTATAATTTCACTTTTACAAAAACGCCTAAGTCTTATACGCTTAACGCAGGTATCCTACCCGTTGGCAATTACACCTTTACATCTAAAGTAATGCATAGTGGAAAAGAGTTGTCCTATAACGGTCAGTTTAGCGTCCGCCCTATCCAATTGGAAGTGTATGAAACTACTGCCGATCATGGTTTGCTCAGACTTTTGTCCGAGAAATATGGTGGAGAGTTAATTTATCCAAGCGCATTGACTGGCATTGCTGACAAAATCAAAAACAAAGAAACGGTCAAGCCTACTATTTACGAAACTTCAAAAACGAGATCGATCATCAACCTTCGATGGATATTCTTCATTTTGATCGGCTTGTTGATTCTTGAATGGTTTTTAAGAAGATATTTCGGTGGGTACTAGGTTTTATAAGCTCGTTTCTATTCAGTTTCTAAAATAAAAGCTTAGCATCCGTTTCGTTTCTGCTGTCCTCCCTTAATTACTGCCCTATCGCAAAAATATAGCTCATTTAGCTTGTTTTTCATTCTTTACGCAGATCTCGCTATGCTGGTTCTTATGCATATATATATGATAAAAAAGTCTCTTTATTGGCATACTCTCCTTTTTACATCAAAAGTTAACTTTAAGTTTACCTTACAAATACCTAATTATCAATTAATTATGAAATTAAGTGCTTAAAAACTTGATTCAATATTAAATTAATGTTAACTTTGAGTAAATAATATGTAAACCTAAATAAATAGAGATGGCAAAGAAGGTATTCAAAGAGAGTCAGAATTTTAGAAATGCAGAGATAATTTGTGGCTTAATAATCATGTTGGGACTCATTTCATATAAATTAGTGAAAGAAGTATTTATAAATGGTGGAGCATACATGACAGATGTAATGATCTGTTTGGGAATGTTCGCTGTTGTAGGGGTAGCTTTATGGTTTATGATCAAAAGGTTCCGCTTAAAAACTGCTGTAACCAAGAAAGGGATTCAGTTTAAAATGGCTCCATTACACAATCAAAAACGAAAAATAAAGTGGGAAGAAATAGATTCTTGCCGACTTGAAAAAACACCACTGGTTGCTCAATTGCATGGTGGAAATATTTCTTTCCAGAGAGAACGCTTTTTTAGTTTTAGCGGTAGAAATGGAGTTCATGTTGCTACAAAAGATGGAGATTCTTATTTTATTGGTTCTCAAAGACCTGAAGAATTGAAACAAGCTATCCAAAAAATGCTTCCTCAAAGAGCTACTGCATAATGTCTCTAAACAATTGCAGAAATAAAAACCGTTTACTGAACTTGAGTTCGGTAAACGGTTTTTTCATTTGATACTTAAACAAAGAAAAATTTACCATTTAAGTAATATAAGAGCATTTAAGAGTGGACGCGAGCGAGCGACTTATACTCGTAATCGTTTTTTTGAACCACTTAAGAAACTGGAGTTCACTGAAGTTCTATATCGCGGAAAAGAAAAAGGACACAGAAGTAGGTTTTTGCTTTCGCAAAAAATTGAACGTGAACCATCCAATTGATTTTCTAATGTCGTGTATTGTAATGAAAGAAAGATTTACCATTTAAATAATATATATGAGCATATAAAACTGGAGGCGATCGAGCGACTTCAATGTTCTTATAATCCCTTATATGGTGAAGAAAAAAATTACATTTTTAAGGTGGAGAAAAAAGTATCCAATGATGCAGGTTCAAAACCCAAGTCTTGAATCTTTTTTGAAACCAATGACACATCTGCAGGCCGTTTGGCAGCCATATTTACATCCGCTTGATAGGAAGCATTGATTAGGCTTTCATCAT
>CALIAG010000338.1 GCA_938041325.1 uncultured Saprospiraceae bacterium
GGAATTAAAAGAAGTTTTTGATCTTTGTTTGAGTTGCAAAGGTTGCAACAACGAATGTCCCTCCAATGTTGACATTTCAACACTTAAAGCCGAATTCCAATATCAATATTATAAATCCAACGGTGTTCCTCTACGCAGTAAACTATTTGCCAATAACAATCGGCTAAATAACCTAGGTCGACTTCTTCCTTCTTTTACCAACTTTGTTTTTAAAAATAAAATAAGTTCCAATATTCTAAAATCTTTGATGGGTGTTGCATCAGAACGAAACTTACCACTTCTAAGTAAAATTTCTCTTAAAGATTGGGCAAATAAAAATCTGTCTAACTTAATTCCCTCCTCTCCTATCAAAACGGTCTATTTTTTCAATGATGAATTTACCAATCACCTCGATGCATCGATCGGAATAGATGCTTTGGAGCTACTCAGTCGCCTCAATTACAAAGTGGAATTTGTAGAACATGCAGAGAGTGGTCGATCACACATCAGTAAAGGATTGCTGGAAGAAGCTCAATCATTTGCCAACAAAAATATTTCAATATTTTCGAAGTTAATTTCTGAAGATAAGCCATTAATTGGAATTGAGCCTTCTGCTATTTTAACCTTTAGAGACGAATATCCTAAATTGGCAAAGGAAGAGACAAAAGCCAAAACCTTAAGTAAAAACGTTTTCTTAATCGATGAGTTTTTACAAAATGAAATTTCAATAGGGAATATCTCATCGGAACAGTTTACAGAGGATTCCATGCAAATATTACTTCATGGACATTGTCACCAAAAAGCACTTTCATCGGTTCAAAGCAGTTATACCCTTTTGGACTTACCCAAAAACTATCAAGTAAATGTTATCCCTTCTGGTTGTTGCGGGATGGCCGGATCATTTGGTTATGAAAAAGAGCATTACGAAATCAGTATGCAAATTGGTGAACAAACTTTATTCCCCGCTATCCGAACAACAGATAAGCATACCGTCATTGCAGCGCCAGGCACAAGCTGCAGACATCAAATCACAGATGGAACGCAAAGAATTGCACTGCACCCTGTTAGTATTCTTAAAGCAGCTCTGAAGTAAAAAAACCAATTTATCCCAACGCTAATTCCAACAGAACTCTTTTGTCTTTTTCAAAAATCCCTTCTATCATCCGTATCTAAATTTACCTTTGTCAAAACAGTAGTTAGTTCAGCTCTCGTTTAAAATTTTATTATAAAAAAATATAATAAGTATAGCTTAATAGCTAAATTCACTTAAATGAGTGCTTGAACACCTATTTACCTTTGGTTTAGTTAACAAACATACTAGTGGACAATACCAACATATTAAAAAAGATTAAAGAATTAATAGCTTCTGGTCAAACCAATAAAGCTTTTGACTTTTTAGATAATCAAAAGCTAGATTCAGCTGCTCAAAACGCATTAACAATAATAAAGGCAGAATACACAAATCTCAAAAATGCCGAGATAAAAGGAGTGATCAATTTTGAAGATGGACAAATCCGAATGAATCAAATCAATGATAAGTTGCTTCAACTATTCAGCAATGATTCGACAACAACTGTTTCAAAATCGAAATTTCAATATATTGGGTTGGCACTTCCAGTTTTAATATTGGTCCTCGGATTTTTATGGTGGAACTCAGGCAACAGCGACACTTATGTCTGCCCCTCCTATCCTGAGCAAGTAAAAAATAAAGTTTTGGTCTTGCCTTTTGAAAATGTTGGAAGCATTGAAGCCAAACCACAAGTTGTCTTAAAAGATCGAATTAATCAAATCTCTAAGATCAATAACCTAGGTGCTTCTGCAAAAGTTGGAGATTCATTTTCTAATATTTCTATGGATAATGTGCAAGGACTAGCCAATCAATGTGACGCGGATCTTTTGGTTTGGGGAACTTACTCCAACAGCACGGACTCTCTACGTTTGGTGTTACAATATTATTTTCCAAATAGGCCAGACAAAAGCAGTGCCGGTGAATTATTGGCTTTAAAAGATGTCACTTCTTTGCAGAATGGTAAAATGCTCAAGAATCTAGATGACGCGTTATTTTCGCTATGTGGATTAATTGCCATTCGGAATGGAAGAAAGGATTTGGCAAAAAAGTGGTTTCAAAAAATAAAAGAAAAGGAAGTTGTGGATAGATACTTCTTAAGAGTATTGAATTGAAAAAATTATCTAACTTTTTTAGGAATTTCAAAAACAAAACGACTCCCGCCCACTTCATTATTTTCTACATTCAAACTTCCATTATGTAAAGCCAAAATTCGCTTACATATAGACAAACCAATTCCTACTCCAGCATAATCACGTCTGGTATGCAATCTTTTAAAAGGCTTGAAAATGGTATCTTTGTAAATATCTTCAATTCCAATTCCATTGTCACAAATCCGAAATTCATAAAAGAGATCCGTCTCTTTCCAACTCACGTTAACAACTGGAATTTCTGATTTATTAAATTTTATTCCATTCAATATCAAATTATAAAACACCATACCAATCTGCGTAGGCTCACACCAAACATGGATATGGGGTAAGTTCACATTCACTTCGGCAGATTTTTCTTCAATATATAAAGACAGGTCTTTCAACTTTTCATTTACGATAAAATTCAAGTCAACTTTTTGAAAAGAGTCTGTTTCTTTACCCAATTTTGAATAAGTCAATACATCACGAATCATTGCAGACATTCTTTGTGTCCCCTCCTTGATGAATTGAAAAAAGGTAATTGTCTCTTCATCCAACTTGTCATCAATCCTCTTTTCCAACAAGGAAACGAAACCTCCTATCATGCGCAATGGTTCTTGCATATCATGTGAAGTTGCGTAAGCGAAATGCTCAAGGTCAATATTTGCCAGTTCCAGACTTTTATTGGATTCTACCAATTCTTCATTAACGGATTTCAAAGCCTCTGATTTTTTTATTAGGTCTAATTCCATTTGTTTCCGTTCTGTAATATCTTCATAAGTTCCTAAAATCCCAATCACCTCATTGGTCAACTTATCGAAAAGCGGAATCTTACTGGTTCGCAACCACTTTTGTTCGCCGCCATTGGTTTGAGGCTCTTCAAAATTCAGTTCTTTTTTACCTGATTTCATGATTCTAAAATCCGTGGCTCGATAAAGATCGGCTTCTTTTGTCCAGGGCAGATCATAATCTGTTTTGCCTATAATTTCTGAGGGATCAGAAAGGCCTGCTCCAATTGCAAAATTCATGTTGCAACCCATGTAAACACAATCTGTATCTTTCCAGAAAATAAATTGAGGAATGTTATCCATCACTTTTTGCAATAGATCTTCATTGTTTACCTGACCAGTTTTTTTAGTTAAAAGACTCATTTAAAAACAGTTAATGAAGTGAATCAACTGTTTTTACGGTAAGAAAGAGAAAAAGATTGATTTTTTTAGAAAAAAAATAATTGGCTTTTTTCAGTTAAAACCTCAGAGAAAGCGTATGCGGGCTTATAAGTAAATTGGATGGACGCTACTAAAAAGCATTTGCGATAAATTCATGCAACAAAGGTAGAGAGATAGGAGAGTTAACGAAACCCAATTCCTCTTCTACCCTCTTCTTCGGCCTCCATCAGTTTGAAGTCTGTTATATCCTCTCTTTTTACCAATTTAATTAATTCATCAGTTCGTTTATCAGAAGGCAAATCGGCCATACGAAGGTTTTGCTTGCGGACCGTTTCACTAACAATTTTTCGAATGGTTCTTGCATTGCCAAAATACTTATGTTTTTTGGCGAGTAGGTTCTGGATATGACTAATCAGAAAATCTTGGGCTCCTTTTTCTAAGACAAGGTCTTCTTTCTCAAACATCATTTTAGCAATGCTCAAGAGTTGTTCCTCATTATAATCTTCAAAATTAAATTGTTTATCAAAACGGGACATCAACCCTGGATTCGCTTCCAAAAAGTTTTTCATCTCTTTGGGATAACCAGCAACAATAACCATAAATTCTCCTCTATGGTCTTCCATTCTTTTTAACAAAGTCTCAACCGCTTCTCTACCAAAATCATTATTTCCTCCTTGAGTCAAAGAATACGCTTCATCAATAAATAGTCCACCACCCATTGCTTTGTCAATCATCTCTCCGGTCTTGATCGCTGTTTGACCAACAAAACCTGCAACCAAAGTTTTGCGATCGACTTCTACCAGATGGCCCCTTTCCAAAATACCTAAGGCTTTATATATCTGAACAATTAATCTAGCTATAGTTGTTTTTCCAGTCCCCGGATTGCCTTTAAAAACGGTATGCAAAGAAAATGATTTTCTTACATCTTTACCTATTTCCCGATAATAACGAACCAACTTCGTCATTTCATCCACTTCTTTTTTGATATTGTCTAAACCAACCAATTCTCGCAATTGCATTAATGCATCTTTCAACAATGCATCATCAATTGGCAATTGAACAAAGTCATCCAAACCATCTATGAAAACACGCTTTATATCTGCTTCGGTGATCGTTGATAAACCTTCAGGTTCCATGCTTGTCAAATCTTCTGTACCTGACATCAATCGCAAAGCCATGTTTTGTTTTGCTTCATCAACTAGTCCATGAATATATCTTCCGTTTCCAAATTGTTCGTTCCGATTTCGATAAACTTCAACAAGTTTTTTGTGAATCAATTCGTTGGCTTCTTTACTAATCATGACGCCACGTTTCCCTGCAGTATATTGGGTAATCTCCATCAATTCTTCTGGAGTATAATCTGGGAAATGAATATTGTTTCTCAATCGAGAGGCCATTCCAGGATTTGAGTTTACAAAGGTGGCCATCTCTTTAGGATAGCCTGCAAATATAATGGCTAGATTCCCTGCGCCATCAGAAAGCTCTTTTAATAATACTTCAACGACCTCTTTTCCAAAATCCTTTCCATCGTCTCCGCGATTGGTTAATGAATAAGCTTCATCAATAAATAAGATTCCACCTCTGGCTTGTTCTATAATTTTTTTGACTTTTGGAGCCGTTTGCCCAATAAATTCACCGACCAAATCTGCTCGTCCAACCTCTAGTACTTTTCCATGAGTCAATAAACCTAGGCTGAAATATATTTTGCCCAACATATTGGCAACCGTTGTTTTACCTGTACCAGGATTGCCAGTAAAAACGCTATTCAGATTTAATTCTTGATCTTCTTCAAGGCCTTTCTCTTTTCTTATTTTTAAAAACTGAAGATAGGAAGCCAATTCATTGATCTGCTCTTTTACTGTACTCAATCCAATTAAACTTTCCAATTCTAACTTCGCCTCTTCAAAAGTTGGAACCTCCTGTACTTCTATAATCGTATCTATAATATCAGCATTAGAATACGTTAAACTGCCTTCTGATTTTTCTGCTTCTTCCCCTACCCTAAATGGAATCACTCCAATCAACTGATCCATAAAAATTACTTCTAGGGTATATCGATCTTTAAACCAGTAGCCTAGTTTATCTGATCCGTAGCCAGCATCTAATATAATTTCTTTTGATTGGTCTGTAATTTCTTTAAAATAGGTCATGTAGGCTTTTTGTTGACCTGCATCATTATAAAGATTGAATTGCAATTCCAATGGAAAAATAGCATCCTGACTTCTATAATTTTCCAATTGGAGTTCTACGTTTATATATTTGGTATCCGCTGCTGAAAAAGTAGAAAGATATACGCGCTCGCTTATGGGCAGGCCTTTCTGATCGCTTTCAAAAAGCTTTGCTGACTTAATTCCAAAATAATTATTCTCTATTTCGGAGACCACTCCAGCATCCACGATATAAAAAAATTCTGAACCAACAGGATCTTCGTTAATGAAAACCTCCCATCGGTATTTGCCTTGTTTCCACCATCCAGTATCGGGAGTCCCCCAACCTTCTCTTATGTAAACAATGTTTTTAGTGGATTCTATGGTGAGTGCCTTTTCAAGTGTGCACATTTTTTCTCCAGTAGCGTGGTTGTAACACACATAAGTCGCTTTCACTTCCCATTCGGTTTCATCGAATAGTTTATTGTAAAAAGACAATTCACAATAAATATATTTTGCCTCACTTTCATCAAATACTTTCCTGTATTTCTTTACATTTTGGTAAAGATTCTCTTTTGACCCAAAGACTTTTATATCTTTTATCTTATAATTTCCACCTAAAGCTTCGTCTTTTTTATCTTTAAAAAGCATATTCCCCTCTAAATTTTAATGTATAATCCTTGTTTGGGAAACAAAGTCGTTCAATGTTAACAAATTACCTTAATATAATCAAGTGGACAAATTAAACCATAATTTTGCCCAATTTCTTATCAAAGATAAAAAACCAAAGGTTAATAAGTTGTTCCAATCATTTACATCAAAAGAAAAATCAAATTGGTCAGTCTTTGACCAATTTAAGGTTCTTAGCCTTTCTTCTCGAATATTTCAAGCAAGCATCAATGAATGAAACAAATAAAGGGTGAGGATTTTCTACTGTACTTTTCAATTCCGGATGAAATTGGACACCTAAGAAAAATGGATGATTTTCCAATTCTACAATTTCAACTAAGTTTGTTTCAGGATTTACTCCCGTAGCAAGCATTCCGTTTGATTGAATCTGTTCAAGATAATCATTATTGAATTCATAACGGTGTCGGTGTCTTTCTTCTATTTTTAAAGAATTGTAAGCTCTACTGGCTATGCTCCCTTCTTTGATATTGCAGACATAAGATCCCAAACGCATGGTTCCTCCTTTCCTCGTAATCGTTTTCTGGTCCGGCATCAAATCTATAATCGGGTCTTCTGCATTGACATCCACCTCCGTAGAAGAAGCTTTCTTTATATCCAGTACATTCCTCGCAAATTCCACAACGGCACATTGCATTCCTAAACATATTCCAAAGAAAGGTATTGCATGTTCTCTTACATATTTTATGGCTTCTAGTTTTCCTTCGATCCCTCTTTCTCCAAAACCAGGAGCAACCAAAACTCCATCAATATTTTCAAGGGCTTTCGCTACCATTTCTGGACCCTTTTCCAATGCTTCAGAATGAATTGGAATAACTTTGACATCGCATTCATTTAGAGCGCCTCCATGTACAAATGATTCATGGATAGATTTGTAAGCATCTTGAAGTTCATTGTATTTACCAACCAATGCAATATTGATTGTATGCTTTGGATTTTTTAATTTCTACAAAAAGGAATACCACTTTTTAAGCTCAGGTTCTTTTCGGTCATTCAATCTTAGTTTTGACAATACAGTCAAATCCAATTTTTCTTCCAACATTAAAATTGGTACATCATAAATGGTCTCTGCATCTAATGACTCTATTACTGAACTAACTTCAACATTACAAAACAAAGCGAGTTTTCTTCTTATGTTTTTATTGATACTCTTTTCTGTTCTACAAACTAAAATATCTGGTTGAATTCCATTTTTTTGCAACTCTTTTACGGAGTGTTGAGTGGGCTTCGTTTTCAATTCCTTTGCTGCTCTCAAATAGGGAACCAAGGTTAGGTGAATTACCAGACAGTTGTCTCTGCCCAAGTCGTATCGAAGTTGTCTTAATGCTTCTAAGTAAGGCAACGATTCTATGTCACCGACTGTGCCTCCTAACTCTGTAATGACGATTTCGTATTTATTGGATTGTCCAAGAAGTTGGACTCTACGCTTTATTTCATTTGTAATGTGAGGAACGACTTGAACCGTTTTCCCTAAATAATCTCCAGCTCTTTCCTTTTCGATAACTGTTTGATAAATTCTTCCAGTGGTTACATTATTGGCTTGAGAAGTGGAAGTATTTAGAAATCGTTCGTAATGGCCCAAATCCAAATCGGTTTCTGCTCCATCATCCGTTACATAACATTCGCCATGTTCATAAGGATTGAGTGTGCCTGGATCGACATTAATATAAGGATCGAACTTTTGAATGGTTACTGTGAAACCTCTGGCTTGAAGAAGTTTTGCCAAAGATGCAGATATGATTCCTTTACCGAGTGATGAAGTCACTCCTCCCGTAACAAAAATGTACTTAGTCATTTGATTTTTATTTCTAGAAGGGTAGAAAAAATTGATAAAACTAACCCCTTCATTACGGGATTCAAAGTTACAAAATCGCTTGGCAAATCAATTACTAATTTTCAAATAATGAAAAAATTCCTTCAGAAAACAGATTTTAGGTCTTTCAATTCAAAATGAGAATAAGTCAGCTTGGTATAAAAGTTGACTTATTCAAGGCAGTCTCCCTCCTTCCTGTTTGGCAAATTAATGCCTTTAAGTAGTTCATGTATTCCAGATCCAGTTTGTTCAATGAGAAAACATATTATGAAATACGGTTTCGTAGCAATGGTATTCTGTACTTTTTCTACAAACGCTCAAACGTTTGAGATAAGCGAAGCAGAAGTCGTCTATGACAAAAGTTGTAAAAGCGAATATACCTTATGCAAAGGTCAAATCAATTGGAAAGATGGTTCCAATTATCGTGGCGATTTAAAAGGTGGGGCTCCAAACGGTTGGGGTATTTTAAAATGCAATAAAAAATCAACCTACACCGGAGAATTTTTAAAAGGGATCCAGCACGGAAGAGGCCAAAAGTATTTCGACAATGGGGATTCTTATTCTGGTGAATGGAAAAAAGGAAAGATGCATGGGAAAGGCGTTTATAATTGGAAAGATGGTTTCAGATTTATTGGTCTATTTGAAAATGGTGAATTGAAAGGCTTTGGAACCTTAGAGCTGCCGGATGGAAGTGTTTTTCGAGGCAGTTGGGAAAATAGCCTTACTCAAATATTAGAAAAGGACGGAATAGAGAATCTTGATCCTTCTGTTTTGTATGATCAGTCAGCACTCCTTCCTTTAGGGCATGTTTTTATTGGAAAATCGAGATCACTTAGAAATAAAAAAACGGTGGCATTTCAAATAGTTAATGGAAAAAGCCAAGTTTTTATCTGGAAACACAAAGTTATTAGTGAAAAGCCCGATGAAATCTTTTTAAACAATCAACATTTTACTGGCCAGTTTGAAGATTTATATGCCATTTCGGAAAAAAATCGAAAGATTGGTTCTGGCTTCATTTTACTGTGGTATACACTGGGTCAACACCATTTAGATCAGAAAAATCAGGTCTTAAGCAAAAAAAACTTTGAGCTTTCTTTGAGTTTCACTAAAGTTGGCACAAAAATTCATAATATAATATGGAGTCAAGTTCGACAAATTGAAAACGCTGTTGATTGAGTGTCTATCACTTATGAATATCAGAATTTCGCTTTGAAACACTATAGCATTGTGTAGAAGGTAATCTACGATTGATTTTTCAAATACGCTAGATTTATTTTTTGCAAACATTAAAAAACATTCTCTACCAAAGAATAATGCAATAGTGGAATTATTGTCTCTGTGTAAGGTATCGGATCCAATCTGATACCTTTTTTTATTGCAGTTGTTTTGACATGATATATTTTTCCTATCTAAAAAATACCCATTTATCACATTGCATCAAGGCTTGAATTAAACTAATTTTACCAAACGAATCTAACACAAAACTAGTACTCCCCTCTTTTCAGGAAACGATTTTCCCTCCACTTGCAATTTATTAACAAAAACAAAAACAAATGATCACCTTACAAAGGTTGATTGCGTGGACTGCCCTATGTCTAGTCTTCGGCATACCTACCAGTATGCATGCCGCGCAGTTAGCAACAATAGAAACAGATCGTAAGTGTTCCAAAAAAGAAGCTTATTGTGTTGGAGAATCAACTTTCAGTGATGGAAGTATTTACAATGGTGAATTCAGCTACGGCAAACCAAATGGCCAAGGAATTATATTCTTTAAAGATGGAAGCCGCTACGAAGGTCAAGTGCTCGATGGTATAAGACATGGCTATGGCGAAATCGTATTAGAAGACGGTGGCACCTATGAAGGCAATTGGGAAAATGGTTTTATGCATGGTCACGGTTCGTATTCCTTCCCATGCGGACATCAGTATGATGGGAATTTCGTCTTTGATAAAATGGAAGGACAAGGCAAAATCATTTTTGCAAATGGCGAGACTTATGAAGGCAAATGGAAAAATGGTCTTTCTGATGGAATGGGTATTTATACAAGAATCGATGGAAGCCAATATATTGGAGACAATAAAAAAGGAAAAAGACATGGTCATGGAAAAGTGTTATGGCCTACAAAAGATCTTTTCGTAGGAAAATGGTCGAAAGGGAATCTTGATGGAGAAAGTTATTTCCTTTTTAATAACAATGACAAATTGACCATTGAATGGGCGGAAGGAATGGAGAACTCTGCATTTACCTATTCTACTGGAAGCAAAAAAATATCTGCTACCTGGACTAACATCGAACGCAAATTGAAAGATCACGGAATAAAAGACATTAGTGCACAAATGAATAACGTGGCTTTGGCTTTGTACGGCCTAGGGATGGAGTTTAAGGCACAAAACAATACAAAAGAAGCGGTTAAGAAATTTCATTACGCTTCGGATTTTGTAAAAAACGATCAAAATTTATTGAAAAATATTGACAGTCAAATTAAAGAACTGACTCAAGAGACTTCTTTTTAATAGTTAATAGGTTAATTTTTTGAAAGCTGTGCGCAAATTTTGTGGCACAGCTTTTTTATTTTTTGGCACTTTTTTAAGGACTCTATTGTTTCCATAACAATATGCTACTCAGCGCATTTCCATTCAGCTTTCTATCTAACCCATTTTTTACCAACTTCATACACTTATTTATTTTTTTTAATCTTTAAGAAAATCAATGCTTGCTTCCTTACTAAGTTCATTGTAAGTAGGTATAACATTAATTAAAAGCTTGTCACAGCTCAAGGTCAATTGATAAATAGCAATTTAATTTAAGTCTTATGTTTGATTTATAATAATAAGATAATCCCATTATAACCAATTAAGATTTCAGGGATTCAAAAACACACCTACTACTTTACTCCTCCCGATTTTATTGTTTCTATTATTAAACCCAAATTCTTTTTAATCCATGAATTTAAAACTAACCTTATTAACTAATCTATTAATCCTCTCTTTTACTAGTTCATCCCTCCTTTTAAATGCAACTACTGTTGTCAATGCATTTAAAATCGCGTCTGTCCAAAAAATCTCATTGGACCAAGAATACAAGGGAACTGCAAAATGTTCGAAATTCGAAAAGAAATGCAAAGGAAAGGCAACTTTCAAAGACGGTACAAAATACGAGGGCGAATTCCGATATGGTCAAGCTCATGGTCAAGGCACAATGATTTGGCCTGATGGAGGAACATACAGTGGTCAATTCAAACATGGATTGCGACATGGCCAAGGAGAATTCACTTTTGAAGATGGAAGTCGATATGAAGGTGGCTGGAAAAACGATTTCATGGAAGGAGAAGGATCTTTCGTATGGGATTGTGGTCATGAATATTTTGGAATGTTTAAGAATGACAAAATGGAAGGAGATGGTACTATTCTTATGTCCAATGGAGAATCCTACTCAGGAGCTTGGAATGAAGGAATGGCCAATGGCTATGGTTCTTACAAAAGAAATGATGGAAGTATTTTCAATGGAATGAGCAAAAACGGTCAAAAACATGGCGTCGGTAATATCATTTTTGAATCAGGAGATACTTTAACGGGCTCTTGGCTAGCTGGTGAGTTGGATGGAGAAGTTGAATTTGGATTCGAAAATGGTGATGTGTATGTGACGGAATGGAACAAAGGAGAACTCATAAACGAAGGCACCTATATCACCCGCAGCGGTCAGGAATATTTTGGAGATTTTGAAACTTTGGATGCAGAGATGGCACTTATGCTTGATGATAGCAATCAAAGTTTTGAACAAAATATTGGAGCAGTTGCGTATGGCTTTGCGATGGAATTCAAATCAGCTAATGATTACGATTCTGCAGCAGAGTACTTTGACGTAGCCCTTGAATTTGATCCTTATAATTCCCAAAGATCTTCTATGGTTGCTGTTTACAAAAAAGAAATGAAAGAAAAGAAAGACAGTGGTTGGGCGCGACTTGATAC
>CALIAG010000339.1 GCA_938041325.1 uncultured Saprospiraceae bacterium
CCGGTGAGTAAGGACAATCGGGTCAGTATGGTATTTCAACAATACTCTTCTTTACCTTGGATGACGGTTTTAGAAAATGTGGGTATGGCATTGAAGTTCAAAGGCATTTCTAAAGAAGAACGAGATGTAAAGGCCATGGAGTTGATTGAGCTCGTTGGTCTTGCTGGTCACGAACATAAATTTGCGCAAGACCCCAATTTATCTGGGGGGCAATTGCAAAGGGTTGCCATTGCTAGAAGTCTGTTAGCTAACTCAGATATTCTTTTGATGGATGAACCTTTTGGTGCATTGGATGTCAAAACGCGACTTCAGATGCAAGATCTGCTAACGAGTATCTGGGCAAAATTCCAATCAACAATTATCTTTGTAACGCATGATATCTCTGAGGCTGTTTATTTAGCAGATGATATTTATATCATGAAATCAGCGCCTTCAAGGTTTGTAGAGCACGTACACGTTGATCTACCATTTAACCGGACTAGGCAAATAAAAAGAGATCCTCGCTTTACCGAATTGGTTCATTTGGTTGAAGACAAAATGGTAAGCGTATCAAGCTTGTAATAGGAGTTTTGTAAAAAAAAGAAAAAAGGTTCCTTACGATATTTCATAAAGAACCTTTTTTCGTATAAGCTTTTTAATACTTAATTTCCATCTATTAGTTCGCCAGAGCCAGTATCATTAGAAGTTATTTCCGGATTTCCTTTATAAGTTACATCTCCACTTCCTTTGATAGTAACATTTAATTTTTCTGATACAGTTACTTCAGTTTCACCAGATCCATCTGAACTAACGGTACAATCTTTTGTACTAAAATCAAAAGCTTTTACATCACCTGAACCGTCAATAGAAATATCCAATTTGTCTCCAGTTCCATCTATTTTCATGTTTCCAGAACCATCGGAATTAATTTGAACATCGTCAGCATTTAAACTACTTAATGTTATATCACCACTTCCATTAATCCTCAATTCAAGATCATCAACTGAAAAGCTTGAAATTGTAATATTTCCAGAACCATCAGAGCTGACTTTTTCTAAATCAGCTACAGTAACCTCCAATCTTAGGCTAAAATTTGAATAATTTCCAGGTAACAGGTCAACTAAAAATTCATTACCAGAAACAGAAGTACTGAGTCGATCGATGATATTGTCCTGACCAATTGCAACCACTTTTTGAGTATTGCCTTGGGAAATTTCAATGTCGATAGAAGAATCTAGATTAATTTTGTCGAATGAAGACAGGTCAATTTCTCGTTCGACGATTGGACCTTCTCCTGTGAATCGATCATTATTACATGCAGATGCAAAAGCAAGAACTAGGGATAAAAAAAGAATCTTTTTCATTGTATTAGGTTTTAGTTTTCAATAAAATATTAAAGTCGATGTCTTTGCATGCGAATTGAAATATAGCTTTGTTTTAGCAAATTTGTGTTTACATTCTAAAAGAGTATAAAAAAAGAAAAGGGTTGCACGAGAGAGAATTATTTCACATCAATATCCAATCTTTTTTGCTTTTGTTTATCTCTTAGGATAAATACATAAGCTCCGGATTTGAGTGCTAATGCTGTGGGAACCCCTGCTTTTGGGATTTCAATGACATCCGCTGGAACAGCAAAATCAAGATCTTCACCTGCATTATATGCCATTACAATACACGGATATGACATGCCGTGTTTGTCAGGATTGAAAGGATAAATCGTATAACCAGCGCGTTCCATAAGCCAAGAAGGACGTTGGTTTATGGTCTTAGACTTTGGAAGAAATACCTGAATATCATAAGGTTTTATTTTCTCCAATTCATTATTCGGATTGGTTTCTTTCTTTACAAATACCTCATCTCCTTTTGCAAAGACGGTAGGTTGCACAACACTTCGAATGGAGTAATAAGGATCCTCTTCATTGCCACATTTTTCACTCATCACAGATTGATCAATAGTAAAAGGATTTACTCTTGCCAATTCATTGATCCACCAAGCCATTGGTTTTTGATTGGAGAAGGAAATCTCTTTAGATGCTCGATCATTGCAATGAACAATAACCTTTGCCTTAGGATCACTTCTCAATATTTTATTGATATTCATTGCTTGAGACCAAGCTAATGAATTGGTGTTTATAATGTCCGCCGTTGCCATTTTCGGTTGGGTTCTTTTTAAAACCTGTCCAGCTTTAGCCTTCTGTTCTTTTGTAGGTTGATAAGAAAAAACGGTAAAGCCTTTTGCTATAGCTTCCCGCACCATCATCCCATATACGGGTTCCTTTATCAATTCACCAGAATTCAAAACCGGGTACTTTCTATTGGTCAATTCAGTGTCTTCACCACTTAATCCCTCTAAGGCCAAATATCGGTATCCTTGTTCATACAATCCATCCAGTAAACTCAAGGTGAAAGCTCTATGCTGCGGAGCTTCTGCTCGCTCATTTATTATAAGTATTTTTTCTGTTTTAGCTTTTTCAAAAATGAATTCTTCTGCCTTGAATGGTGTACTGTTCTTTAGTTGATTGATAAGTCGTTGATCATTGGCCTTTCCTGCAGAGCCCGTTTCACAATCCCATTGATATTGTCCGATTAATGTTTTTGCAACACGCTGTTTAGAGCCCAATTTGTCCGAAAAAGAGTAAACGGCTTCTGGCCCTTGCAATGTTTTCTGCGGTTGATTAGCATCCGCTCCTTCCAACACAAATTCAACTCTTCTATTCTTTTCCCGGCCTTCTTCTGTGTCATTGTCCGCGATCGGTTTGCTTAGGCCATATCCTTGGCTACTGACTCTCTCTTGATTAATGCCCTGGCTGGTCAAATATTCTCGGACTACTTTTGCTCTCGCATCAGAAAGTTCTTTGTTGTACACATCATTACCAGAGTCATCTGTATGTCCTTGAATTTGGATGGTAATCTTTGGATTCTTATTTAAAATATTTACCAATTTATTTAACTCACCAAAAGATTCTGGTAGGAGATCATATTTATCATGTTCAAAATAAATATTATCCATTTGGATAGAGGCGATGCCTTTTTCAATTCTGTAATATCGACTTGGTTCGTAATCCACGGCTTCACTCGTAAATGACTCTACAAAAATATCGTCTATAAGAAAATAGCCTTCCGCAATTGGAGAATTCCCTTCTGCATTTTGAAATTGCCCAATGTAGAGGTAATCAAATTCTTCTTCTGCAACAAAAGTCCCATGAATTTTTATCCATTTCTCTGGTTCTGTTATTATTTTGCTGTTGGCAGCTACTTCAGGTTTCCCTTGAATAATTCTTTTGTCATATTGAAAATAGTAGCTTCCAAACTCAATTCCAAAATATTCGTTCAAAGCAGTGGGAACAGGTTTTTTCTTTGAATAATAAGTGGGCATCGAAATCCAGAATTCTACATAATAACTCCGACCTTTGATAAGAGGTTGCTTCAATTTTACTCTTCCATATTCCGCCCAATAATCACCATTAACGACAAGACCTGCCATGTTTTTTCCTCCTTTTGGTGGAATTAATGTTAGGTTGTTACTGTCGAATCTAGGGCCAAGAAGATCTGTGGATGCTTGGTTAGGGCAGGCCCAATTTTTAGCGGCACGCTCGAAAACATCTCCATTGCTAGAAAGGTGAACTGGAATAAAATCATTTTTTTCAAAACCCGCGTTAGGAACAAGGTTTTGAGCATCACTTTTGGATGTAATAAGAAAAAGTGAGAAAATTAAGAAGAAAAGTGAATATGTGGCCTTATGCATTAAGCTGATTTTTGAATTTATGATCAAAAATACGATGCTATTGAACTTGATCAAAAAAAAAGCAGTTTTGTTTAGAAATTCACCCCGAATGATAATCCAAGGGCAACATCTAGTTAACGAAGATAATAGTATTCTATTTCAAATATTCTATGGAAGCTTTTATAAAAGGGACAGAAAATAATGATAAAATTAACTGTCCCTAATATTTGCTTATCCTATGTTTAGAATAACAATTTTATGGCCGAAAACAACGGATTTGATTTTTTGAAGAAAAGAGTTGGGGGGGTATATGGGTCTGGCTATTTATTTGTTTGTTTGGCTGCGATGATACTATAAAAGTAATCCTAATTCAAGCGTAAAATAAGGAATTTTGCGACCTTATTATCATTTCCGATCTATTAAAGCGGTGATTTATGACTACCCGAATTATTGGGGCCACTTCTTTTAGTAATAGAAATGTTGAATTGATTTGGTCTACCTATAGTAAATGAGGTTGGTGTAACAAATGTAGGAGTTTTACCGGATTAATGAAAGTTTTATCAAATTAAAACAGATATTAATAAAACACATGTGTTAAGAGTTTAATTCGGTGTCTAGGTTTATTCTGAATTGTTGATCAAGGTTTTCTAAGATAAAATCAATTAATTTACCTTTTTCAAATTCTCTTTTGATTTTCAAGCGATTGTCTTTTATAGAGCCTTGCTTAACAATTCTCATCGGATTGTCCCTAAAAAAATCTTTGCGGTGAATATTGATTGGTCGTTCATATTTTTTATCTCCCAATGCTATCATGTAAATTGATTCTTCTTCTTTGCCGAATTCCCATTTATGGATGCCTTTTTCAGATTGTAAATACAAAACAGGTGCATCACCGATTAATTCAAATTCAATTCCATATAGTTGATCTGCAGATTTAGGATTTTTAAACTTTTCTACTGACTCTGCCTTTTCCTTTTTTTCGACGTATTCTGCTCTTTGCTTTTTATTTTCAATGGTAGATAAATTTCCTTTTTCGTCAATAATTTCTTCAGAGACTTTTATTTCCTCTTTATAAAGTTGTTCTCGATACCAGATACTTTTGTAAGTAAATTCAAATCCTTTTCTTTCAAAGAGTTCCTTATAGAAATTGAAAATGGGACCTAGGTTGGTTCCATACAATGCAAAGGTGCAAATTTTCGCATCTGGAAAAAGTCGTAGGTAAATTTGGATCTTCAAAGAGAACAATTTATTCTTCCATTCTTTAAGTCGTTCGATGATTGATGGATCGTAATCATTCAACCCCATGACCACTAATGATATTTCATTTTCGAGTTCTTCTATCTCTTCACTTAATTCTTCAACCTCTGTTTTTGTTTCAAGATAATAGCTGTAATTGAGGCTCTTTTCTTTGTCTTTCCAAAACCTAGCTTCATTCTTCTTTTTCTCTCTTTCAAGAATTTCAAATAAACTAATAATCCGAATATAAAACTGGCCTTCTTGTAATCGATATATTTGGCGTCTTAATTCAGATGCATGATCTGCGAAATTAATTTTATCCAACTCCTCTAACAATAATTCTAAGCCCAATGGATCTGCATCAAAGGATAAATGAATCTTATCATTTTGAATTGAAGTGTTTACAATAAGTTGATCATCGTAATCACTCTGGTTGAGTTGAATAGACAAAGGCATTATTAGTTCCTCCCGAATCGTTCTCTGCAAATATCTAGCACCATACTTTTTGTTATAACCTTTCTTCGCTAAATACTCATAGACTTCTTCGTCTAATCCAAAATCAATTCTTCTAAATTTAAGACCTTCTCTTTGTTTTAGTAAATCTATTTCCCTTTTTACGACTTGTCTTATCCCATTTTCACTAAGAGAATTGAAAGCAATTATCTGATCGATTCTGTTAAAGAGCTCTGGCCTAAAATGTTTTCTTACCGCTGTTTTGAAATGATCTGAAACTTCAATATTGCTCGTACCTCCATTCAAGTTAATCCTGCTTCCAAGAATATTCGAAGCGCCAATGTTAGAGGTCATTATTATAATGGTACTACAAAAGTTGACCACTTTTCCTTTGCTATCTGTAAGTCTGCCTTCACCTAATACTTGTAAAAGTAAATCGTAAAAATTGGGATGGGCTTTTTCTATTTCATCAAAAAGTAAAAGGCAAAAAGGTTCTCTGCGAATGGCAGACGTCAATAAGCCATCTGTTGAGTAATTTATTCCTGTCAGCCTCAAAACAGAGAAAGCATCTGAATACTCGCTCATGTCAAATCGTATCATTCTATTTCTACGACCAAAAGTAAACTCAGAAAGGATTTTGGCCAATTCTGTTTTACCGACTCCAGTTGGCCCTACAAATAAGAAAGATGCAATAGGTTTCCCTGTTCTGCTAAGAGCTGTTTTTACACTAGCCAATGCATCAACAACCCCTTTTACGGCAAGTTCTTGATCGAACAATTTTTCATTAAAACTCTTCCTAACTTCAACTGGATCCATTGGGATCTGTGGATCTACCAGGAATAAAGGCAAACCAGAATCATTGCTGAAATTTTGGATTACTTCTTTCCGTGTGATTTTCTCCAAATTCTCCGTTGCTCCTGAGTTGTTAATTATAATGCTTTCTAAAAAGCGAATTGGTTTACCTGGAAATCCAGAATAAGGTGTAAATCTCCGATTGAGTCTAATGGTTTCCTTTATAGCTTCTTTTTCTATTTTGATGTTTCGCTCCTCAGCGATGTGCTCAACTTTGTTGATGATTATTTTTTCGAGATCATCTTTTGGCTCTTCCATTCGAATAATTTGGAATAGCGGCAGATAATTTGGAGATTTTAATTCAATTCTTGCACGTTCTTCTTCTGTACATTCAGAAATAATATTGATTTCGCCTCGACTTAAGTAGGAACGCAAATATTCTCCGATACTTACATCGTTTCCAACATATTGACCAACTTCAAAAAGCTCTAATAAATTTCTGATAAAGAGGAAGTCTTGAGTTTGTGCCAACTCTTTGCATAACAAAGAAAGGTTTTCTTGCCAACCAGATTCTAAAGTCAGTTCTTTGACCAAAGTAGAAGCAGTCGTTTCCCAAATATTAAAATTGAGTCTTCTTTTTTTCAATGACCTTGCAAATTCCCAAATGATAGATGTTTTTCCAACGCCACTTGGCCCTACGATTAGAAAGTTTCTATTGAATTTTCCTTTTACAGCTCTATTGATTTGCTCCAATTCGTTTTTGCGACCGAATGCAATCTGCTTCTCAATTTTTAGTTTCTTAGCAACCTTCGATAAGAGGGAAGAGGATTTGTTTTTCTCAATGTTTTGCAATTCCTTTTGGGAAGGAATAGACAAACTCATATTGCTTTGCTTTAATTCCGACTCAGAAAACCAAATAGCGGAAACAATACTCCGAACGTCGAGCAATCTTTTATTTTGAGCGAACTCCAATTTTACAATATCATATAAGGCTTTTTGCAAACCTTCAAAATCTGAACCGAATGCCTCTTTGGATAAGCTTGGAATAATGCCCCAAAAACCATTTTCTCCTTCTTTATAATAACAATCAAAAGAAAGACTGAAATCAGGATAAGTCATTTTGTCTTTTGATTCAGCAAAATCAACTTCAATGGTATCCTTATAAAAATCACCATCATTGAATTCCGAAAGAATACTTGAAAACTGACCTTTATTGAGGACCTTGTTTTGATACAAAGTTGCATAGTCCTTTGCTATCTTAATGGTATTTTGATTTAATCGAATGACTTGATTATCCATCAAAGGTTTGATGATTATTCCGCCAGTCTCGAATCTAAGACGAAATGCAAAAAAAGGTATGTTTAAACTAAATGCCATATTGGAGATCGTAAATGTAGCAAAAATGACTAGGCCATCAAACTATTATAATGCCCTCTTCGGGATCACCAATGGTTTCATGGATCTTTTGAGTAAATCGGAGGCCAGAATAAGCTGCTAACAGTGCGTCTATATGATGCCAACTGCTTAAGTGGTCCACATCAAAAGGAATTGGAATTTTTTCGTGTAGAAAATTTGCGACCTCTATTATTGAGGCTTTTTTGCCTTTATAATCAATTTCTTTCAATTTGAATCTTTTTGCCCAAATGGAAGGGTAGACCTCATGGACCTTAATCTCTTGTTTTTCAAAAAGTTGTTTTAATCTCATTGCACGGGCGGTTAACCCCCCTAAAAACATTGGAGACATAGCGCTAGTTTCTCTATCTGCTACTCTGTAAAAAAAATCGTTATACTTTTTGGGAGATATAAAAACACCAGGAAGGGATAAAGGTGCATCTAAAAAGAGGGTGTCGATAGTATGGGACAAGACAATTTCTTCCAAAAATTCATCTGCATTTTTCTTTTTTTGACTTTGAAAAAATGAAACAGGAGAATTTGCTTCAATCAATGCAAGAACAGTAGTACCTGCTAGTTTACTCCCATAATCTATACCTGCGAAACTCATTAAAAGAAGTGTTTTTAATAAAGATGAAAATTGTAATGTAGTCGAATTTAAGTGTTTTAACGTTTTTTTGACTATTTAAGTAGAATAATTTTTACTTATAGAAGGTGTTTACTTATTTTGAATTTATATTAAGAAGCAGAATCAATCTATGAAAAAATTTAGTTTTCAAACAGATATAGTAAGAAGGAAAAAATTCAATAAAAGTGCTTTATTCTATGGTTTAATAGGCGCAGGACTTTTAGGATATGCTGGATTGAATTATCTGGATATGGGCATGGTCCCTCTTTTAGAAAAATTCATTTCTCAAATAGGTCTGCATGCGTATTCTATGTGGGTGTATATTGGGTTTTTGGCAGTTTGCTTATTCATGGTTATGCCTGCTTTGAGAACTTTATTCCAGAAGAAAGTTTCCGTAGGTGGAAACGTAAGCTTTGATGAAGAAAAATTGAAAATAGTTCGAGGAAGAGAAAAGTATATTATACCTGGTGCAGATTTGAATAAAATGCAATTCAATCTTAAGGCCTTGCCAAGTGGAGAGAAAAAATCCAAGGAAAAATTATTTGGAGGAAGTTATATGACGATCCCAACGAAAAAGGGAGCCTTCAAATTAGAATTGAATATAGATAGTAATGAGAAGAAAGAAGACCTCTTAGAAATGATAGAGTTTCTCAAAATCGAACATGATGTAGATGTGAAAGTTCAGGAAACTAAATAAGCCAATAGTACGAATCTGATTGGTCTAAGAAATGTAAAATCTAAAAAAAGAGGTTGTCTCAAAATATAGACAACCTCTTTTTCAATTAAAAATTATTGAATGCTCGAATTTCGCTTTGACTAGCTCGTCCCCAATTGAACAACTCTTGGAATTGGTCCAAAGCTCCTCGTTGAAGTATTTTCTGTACCTCAGGATCAAAATAAAGCATCTTCAATTTTTCTGTAAATAATTCGGTATTCACTTCTTTGGTCTTGCTCCTGATTAGCAAACCACAGCGGTTATTTATATATTCCGCTACGTATTCATTGAAAAAAGTGATAATTGGAACGCCATATTTAAAACAATCCTTAATCAGATTTCTTTTTAAATTTCCGGATGGAATGATTACTACAGAAGCTGCTTTGATGAATTGATCTTTTTCCTGATTCTTTGGTAAAATTTCAAAGCTTACAGCATCTTCTAATTTTTCCTGGCGGATTAAATTCTGGATTTCTGCAGTTTTTTCACTTCCTACAAGAACCAGTTTCATTTTCTTTTTGTGTTTCGGGGTAACATTTTGATAAATTGGTGAAAAGGAATAAATCACATTTTCTAAGCCGGATTCATCAATCATGTCCACAAACGACAGTACACGGAATGCAGTCATCGACATTAATTTGTTTGGGTGAATAATAGTCTTTAAAATTTATAACATCTTTTGAAGGATATTACAAAAAAGGTATTGGCGTAGTTTTATTTGTGTTAATTCTAAAGACAATATGACTGGTTTGTATAACATATATTATTGCCAAATATATGTTTTTGTGACAGGGACAAATGACTCAAAAACGCTTTATCCACAAGAAATAAGGCATTATATTATATGAGTAATCTTTCAGAAAATGAAAATAGAATTTTCTTTAATTAGAATTTTTAGGTAAGTTTACCAAAATGGGAATTTTCCCATTTTGGAACTATGCCGAATGAAATCTGAAAATTTAAGGATATTTATTGTTGAAGATGACCCTACATATATTAAATTAATTAAATATATATTCGAACTCAACCCTGCTTTTGAAATTTATCAATTTAATACTGGAAAGGAATGCATCGATAACTTGCACCTTAATCCTAATATCATCTCCTTGGATTATAGTCTTCCAGATATGACAGGAAGCTATATTTTGGAGAAGATCAAAGCATATAATGAAAACATAAATGTAATTGTATTGTCAGGTCAGAGTGACATTTCTACCGCATTAGAACTCTTGAAAAATGGTGCCTATGATTACATTGTTAAAAACGGAGAAGCTTCAGATCGATTGAGGCAGTGTGTTTTTCATTTACAAAACACGATTTCACTTACCAAGAAGGTAGAAGTACTGAATGATGCATTGGCTTTGAAATACGATTTTCAAAACCGGGTTATTGGTACAAGTCCTGCGATGCAAAACATCTTCAAATTAATAGGGAAAGCCATTAAGACAAATATCACCGTTTCAATTACTGGAGAAACGGGGTCAGGAAAAGAAATAATTGCGCGAAGTATCCATTACAATTCGAGGTTTCGAAAAGGGGACTTTGTAGCTGTTAATGTAAGTGCTATTCCGGGAGAACTACTTGAATCCGAATTATTCGGATATGAAAAAGGAGCTTTTACTGGAGCAAATGCCCGTAAACTGGGCTATTTTGAAGTCGCCAATGAAGGAACTTTATTTCTTGATGAAATTGCTGAAATGGATTTTAACCTTCAATCTAAATTATTGCGTGTCATCCAGGAAAGAGAATTGATCAGATTAGGAGGGACAAGCCCTACTAAATTCGACGCAAGGCTAATCGTTGCCACTCACAAAGACTTAGCAGAAGAAGTAAATGCTGGAAGATTTCGAGAAGATCTATATTATAGATTGTTAGGTCTTCCTATAAAAGTACCACCATTGAGAAGACGTGGCAATGATGTACTGCTTTTGATGCGGTATTTTTTAAATGAGTTTGCATCCTCTAATCAACTTGGCAAAATATCAATTGAACCACAAGCCAAAGAAAAGTTATTAAAGTATTCTTATCCCGGAAATGTAAGAGAGTTAAAAGCTATCGTTGAACTGGCCGTTGTCTTGTGTGAAAATAATACCATCACAGAAGATGAAATTAGATTTAACTCTCCAAGACAGTTAGAAACCTTTTTGTCTGATACGATGACGCTAAAAGAGTACAATAGAAAAATAATAGATTATTACTTAAAGCAAAATGAAAATGACGTTTTGCTCGTAGCAAAAAAACTGAACATTGGTAAATCCACAATTTATAGAATGTTAAAAGAAGATGCAGTTAACAATTAAGCATGAAAAAGGAATCTTCAACTTCTCCAATCTTCAGCGAACAAAATCCAGAGGATTCTTCTCTACTATTTTTATTGTTCCAAAATAATCCAAATGGAATTGCTTTGGTGAATTACACTTCTCAAGAAATAATAAAAGTCAACCAAACTTTAATTTCGTTTTTAGAAATTGATCATGAAGAAATTCTTAAGATGAAATGGTCAGAATTAGACCTTAATTTTAACGATGATGTTTACCAAGCAAATCTAAGATCTCTCCACAAAGGGAAAATAAAACACTTCGATACAATTCATCCGTTCAAATCTAAAACCAAAAAAGGGATGAATTTAAGCATAAAATCTTCTATGCTTATTTCTAAAGAAAAGAAATACCTTTTATTCCAACTTGAAAAAAGTAAATTCGAACCCTATCTAGATGTCTTTTACAAGGAGAATACTTTTAGTCAAATTTTTGATCAGAGTCCAATTGGAATCATGATTGGACATCGAGTTGGTCGATTGAAAGCAAATCCACGTTTGTGTGAAATGACAGGTTATACAGAGAAAGAATGGTTGGAAATGGACACTGCTGTATTTAGCCATCCGGATGATGAAGTCATTTTTTTACAAAAAAGGAAAGAACTCTATGACAATAATATTCCATTAATAAATCTTCAAAAAAGATATATTCGCAAAGATCAAAGTGTCTTTTGGGCCAATGTTTTTGTATTCCCAATTTACTCTTCGCACGGAGCTTTGGAGTCAGACATCGCCTTTATTACAGATATCACTAAAGAACATGAAGCAAATCAAGAGATCATACTTTCTAATGAAAAGTATTTTGACCTCTTTGAAAACATGTATGATGCTTTGGTGGTATTGGACGAAAAGGGAAGTATTCTAGATGCGAACTTAGCTGCTCAACGATTATTTGATTTGAGTTTAGTGAAGTTGAAAAAAATGAATATTCAAGATTTGATTTATAATAAAGATTTAGATCAATTTAATTCACTACAAAACGAATTGCGAACAGCGGGTTATTTTTCCAACTATATGATAAGAATAATTTCTAAAAACAAAGAGATAAGAACGGTCCAAATCAATTCAAACGCCATTTTTCAATCCGGTAAATTTTCTGGTTCAAGAAATATTGTAAGGGATATTACAGAAGAATTGGAAACCCAACAAAAACAGAAAGAGTTGGTCAATAAGTTGAGCAATGCAAATCAAGAATTACAAGAGTTTGCTTATATCGTGTCGCATGATTTGAAAGCTCCCTTACGAGCAATTGCGAGCTTAGCGCAATGGCTTGCTGAAGATTATAAGAATGTTTTGGATGATACAGGAAAAATGCAATTGGACTTGTTGAATAAGCGGGTTGAAAGGATGCATAATTTTATTGAAGGTATTTTAGAATACTCAAGAGTAAGTCGCGAAAAAGAGAAAATAGAAAAAGTGGACCTTAAAAAAATTCTTTTAGAAGTACTCGATAGCTTAGCTCCACCGTCAACTTTTAAAATAAATATTCCCAAATCAATGCCTTTTATTTATTGCCAAAGGCTTAGGATTTTTCAATTGTTCCAAAACTTGATCAGTAACGCAATAAAATACAATGATAAAGAGGAAGGGCAAATTGATATTAGGCTACAGGAAGAATTGAATTTATTTAGAATAAGTGTAACAGACAATGGCCCAGGCATAGATAAAAAGTATCATGATAAGGTATTTCAGATATTCCAAACACTGCAATCACGTGATGCATATGAGAGTACAGGGATAGGCTTAACAATAGTGAAACGAATTGTGGAAATGCATGGAGGCGAAATACAAATATTTTCAGACAACAATCAAGGAGCAACTTTTGAATTTACTATTCCTAAATTATTAGACAAGACTATTGACTAATGAAAAATAACAAACCAATATTACTGATAGAAGATGATCTTGTTGATGCTTTGACTGTAAAAAGGGCATTTAAAGAATTGAATGTAAAAAATAAAATCATTCATAAACCTGATGGAGAACAAGCTTTGGACTTGCTAACAGATAAGAGTTCACCCCTTCCCTGTATGATTTTATTGGACCTTAATATGCCTAGAATGAATGGCTTAGAGTTTATCGAGCAAGCAAAATCGGACCTTACATTAAGGTCCATTCCAATTATAGTGTTGACTACTTCCTCTGAATACCGCGACAAAGAAAAAAGTTTTGAACATAGTGTCGCTGGATATCTTGTAAAACCACTAGATTATACTATTTTTGTGCAAATGATAAAAACGCTTTCTGCCTATTGGACAGTAAGCGAAATGTTGTAAGTGATTCACTGAATTACTTAAGCCTTATTGAGAAACAAATTTCTAAACTTCCCCAGTTTAAAAAAGCCTCTGATGCAATTTTTATACATCGAAGATGACGAATTCGATCGTCTAGCTGTTTATAGATACTTGGGTAAATGGGATTTACAGAATTGCGTAATTTTTAAAAATACGCTCTCTGAAGCTATTGATCAGTTAAAAGAGAATAAATACCAAGTAATCTTTTCGGATCTCCAATTGACGGATGGAAACGCCTTGTCTCTGCTCACAAAATTTCCCAAGCAAAAGTTTATCTTTATTTCTGGCATTGAAGATAGAGAAGTATTGGAGATTATCCATGCCAATAAGAATGCTCAGTTTATCAAAAAAGATTTTGATTTGAGCTACCTTTTACTAATAAAGAATGAAATCTTAAAAGCAAAAGGCAAAGAGGATATTTCGAAAATCTCGAAACCTACAAATCCAAATATAAAAACTGATTACGATTTGAGCAATCTTCGAAGATCATTTAATAACAATGAAAAACTTGTTATGGAAGTTGTCAAAGAATTTATCAAACATATCCCTATAAAATTAAAGGCTTTGGATAATGCTATTGGGCAAAAAAATGAAACGGGTATTAAAAATATTACTCATCAGTTGAAGACTTCTTTTTCTTTAATGGGATTGAAAAAATGTTATAGTATTTTAGTAGCCATGGAAGACCAAGCAAGTCAAACTAAAAAGAATGAAGCATTCGATTTTCCAAAACAATTTAAAAATTTGAGTACTTTAACTTCGAACGGAATAGTTCAATTAGAAAATTTATTGGAAGCTAATGATTGAGATCGATTATTTGAATTATCAAGATAAGCTGAATTTGAAAAATGTGGACGGGAAAAGGATGGTCTTTGATCCAATTCGGAAAAAATTTATCGTACTTGGACCCGAAGAATTGGTAAGGCAAATGGTTATTCAATATTTGATTGAAGATCGGTCTTATAACAAAAATAAGATTGCGGTTGAAAAGTCTTTGCAAGTCAATAAGCAACTTCGACGATTTGATATTCTGATTTATAAAAAAGAGATTTCCGAACCGTTTCTTTTAGTGGAGTGCAAAGCTCCTAAAGTCAAAATTTCGCAGAAAACTTTTGAGCAAATAGCATGGTACAATATGCCCTTGAAAGTAGACTATTTGATGGTCACGAATGGAATGGAAACGTTTTGCTGTAAAATGGATTACGAGAATGAAAGTTTTGATTTTTTAAAAGAAATTCCTTCCAACAATTCTTAATTCAAAATTGCCTATAAATTACTCAACCTTTCCTTAACAATTGAAGCTAGGGAAAGGTTGATCAGTTTAATGAAATAAAATAACTCTAAGTCGGAACTACCTTTGCAGTCTTAAGGCCCTGCTCAATTCTTTTTAAATGTACAGGGATATCACGCAATGCATTAACGGACTGTGAGTGGTAACGCTTGAAACAATCATCGGTTTCATAAGCGTAATTTGTAGCGTTTTCAAGCTTCGAGAGAAGTGAAATCAGCTTGTTGAAATCATTGGTATCCATTCTAAACGATTTAATAGGTGATCTTAAATTAACCGTCAGGCATATTTAACAAATGATATATGTCAAAAATTGTACCTGAAATTGTGTTCAAAAGGCGTGTAAGGGCAATTGGTCAAAAAAAAAAGGATAATGCAAAATTTCGAATAAACAGAGTTGTGTCGATATTATGTTTCGAATAATATCTATTTCGCTTAATAAAATACGAATTTTTATTGATATTTCAAAATATTTACATATAAATTAAATTGGCTTTTGTTAAAACGCAAACAAAGCCTATTTTCTTATCATCATAGGAACATTTTTGACCACGATCTGAGTATTTCTTCCTATTCGTTCTTCAAGAAGCACGATCTTACCTTTTTTCAAAGTATCAAGCAATTCTTTTTGGTAGTGCCTTACTGTTAATAACTCAAGATTCCTTTCTACACTAACCTTGAATTCCTGTTCAATATTTTTCACAAAATTATCTATTCGATCGTCAATGTCATTGACACAAACAGAAAATGTAATTGCACCGTTTTGCATCATATTAACTTGCAATCTATATTCTGCAATATTGTTAAAAAGGTGTCGCATGTGGTGCTCTGCCACAAATGAAAAATCTCTTGTAGAAATTCGGAGCAATGCTTGATTTTGCTCAACAGCAATTATTGGAGGATAATTGTCGCCAACTTCATCAGAGATGTAAGTACCAGAACCTTGCGGATCGATAAAAGACTTGACGTATAATGGAATATTTTTATTCTGTAATGGTTTTATCGTTTTTGGATGAATAACTTTTGCACCATAGTAAGTCATTTCAATAGCTTCCTTGTAAGATAAGCCATCTAGTTTTATTACGTTTTCAAATAACCTTGGATCAGCGGTTAATACACCTGGCACATCTTTCCAAATGGTCATGGATTCTGCGTCCAAGCAATAAGAGAAAATAGCAGCAGTATAATCTGACCCTTCCCGGCCTAAAGTGGTTGTGAAATTTTCTGAAGAGGAACCAATGAATCCTTGAGTCACTACAAAACCACCTTTTTCCAACATAGGATTCACAACAGTTTTGGCATTATCTATCGTTTCATCCCATTGGACCCAAGCTTCTCTATACAAATTATCCGTTCGGATGACATCCCTTGCATCCAACCATTGTGAAGACAAATTACATTCATTCAAATAAGCACAAAGAATTCTGGAGGAAACCAATTCTCCAATTCCAACAATCTGATCATATATATAGTCATAAGGATCTTCTGGTTCTTCTTCTATAATCCAATCAACGGCAACAAAAATGTCATTCACCAATTCATAGATTTCGTGTTTTTCGCCAAACAAATCTCTGATGATCTCAAAATGAGTATTTTTTACCTCGTTTAATGCGGACAATGCATCTCCCTTTTGTTTTGCGTAAGCATTGACCACCTTCTCCATTGCATTGGTTGTTTTACCAATGGCAGAGACGACAATTACAAGCGATTCATCCTTAACATTGCTCAATATTTTCGCGACATTTTTAATCGCTTCCGCATCCTTAACCGATGCTCCTCCGAATTTATAAACCTTTTTTGTACTGTGCATTTTCTAAAAATTGTGTAAAAAGTTGTGCAAATATAGTTTTATTGATTTTGATGAATCTGAATATTTTAAAAATAAATCCATAATTCTGTCATTTCTTAAAAAAAAGAATCGGACAAGCACCAAATCAGCAATAATTCATCTTGAAAATTGTAAATATTTTTTATAGTCAAAAGAAATGCTCTTTTCCAAGTTCTTATTAGGTGAGAATAAGGTTTTTATTAAATTTGTGTAGAACCAAATTAGATAAATGAGCCAAGATTTAAATACTGCCTTAATCGTTTTTTTTATTGGGATGACTACCGTTTTTACCATTCTGGCTCTAGTCGTTTTAACAGGCAAAATTCTGATCCGAACAATCAATACTTTTTATCCCGCTGTTGTCCAATCTCCTGAAATTAAAACTACAGGAGTAAAGGGGCCCAAATCAATTTCAACTAAAAAATTGGCAGCCATCGTTGCTGCGGTAGAAAATATAACAAATGGAAAGGGGAGTATCCAATCCATTGAACCATCCATAGAAGAAGATTCTGAATTGAAAAAGGTTCAGTATCCTTAAGAAAATAGAAACAGAATATGAAGAGAGAACTTAAATTTTGCCTGGTTTACAGAGATATGTGGCAATCTTCTGGAAAATATACACCAAGAGTAGATCAATTATTAAAAGTAGCTGATCCGATTATTAAAATGGGCTGTTTTTCAAGGGTGGAGACAAATGGAGGAGGTTTTGAACAAATCAACCTTCTTTATGGGGAGAACCCGAATCAAGCAGTTCGTCAATGGACTCAACCATTTAATGATGCTGGAATTCAAACGCAAATGCTCGAAAGAGGATTGAATGGAATTCGAATGAGCCCTGTTCCTGCTGATGTTCGAAGGCTGATGTTTAAGGTCAAAAAAAAGCAAGGCACAGATATCTCCCGTTCCTTTGACGGGTTAAATAATCCTCAAAACCTTGCAAACTCTTTTGCTTTTGCAAGAGAGGCTGGTATGATTGCTCAAGGAGCATTGAGTTTAACCTATTCACCACTTCACACTGTTGATTATTATATCAATCTTGCAGATCAATATATTGATTTAGGAGCTCAAGAGATTTGTATAAAAGATATGGCTGGAATCGGCCGACCAGTGTCTATTGGAAAGATTGTCAAAGGGATTCGCGATCGTCATCCGGATATATTAATTCAGTACCATGGTCATTCAACGCCTGGACTATCTGTTGCATCTTCTCTAGAAGCAGCTAGAGCTGGAGCAGACATTATTGATGTGGGAATGGAACCTTTGTCATGGGGAACAGGTCATGCAGATTTGTTGACCATTCACGCGATGTTTAAAGATGCAGGATTTTCGATTCCGGATGTGGATACACGAGCTTATATGGAAGTCCGATCTTTGACACAATCATTTATTGATGACTTCTTAGGTTACTATATCAATCCAAGAAACCGTTTTATGAACTCCTTATTAATTGAGCCAGGTTTGCCTGGAGGAATGATGGGTTCTTTAATGGCTGATTTAGAGAATAATTTGAAAAGCTTGAATAAGTGGCTTAAAAAGAACAATAAAACGGAATTGACACAAGAAGATCTCTTGATCAAATTGTTTGACGAAGTTAAATTCATTTGGCCTAAAATGGGTTATCCGCCATTGGTCACTCCATTCAGTCAGTATGTGAAGAATGCAGCTTTGATGAACGTTATTCAAATGGAAAAAGGCCGAGAAAGGTGGTCCATGTTAGATGAGAATACCTGGGGAATGTTGACCGGAAATTCTGGACAACTGTTAGGACCTTTAGGAGAGGAGTTGATGGCGATTGCCAAAAAGCAAAAAAGAGAATTCTATACCGGGAATCCACAAGATCTGTATCAGGATGAATTGGAATTGTTTGCTGAAAACATGGATAAAAGGGGATGGGATTATGGAGAGGACGATGAAGAATTAATGGAATATGCGATGCATCCCACCCAATACGAAGATTATAAATCTGGAAAAGCAAAAGAACGGTTTTTAAAGGATTTAGAAGAAAGAAAAGCGAAGAAAGAAGGGGAAAGTTCGGCTGCTGTAATTCCAGTTCCATCCACTGCAACTCCTGCAGTCAACCTTCAACCCAAAAATCTTACGATTGATGTTGATGGTGAATCTTTTAACGTCACTGTTTCTTATAATGATGGAGATGGTCAAGCTGTGGTCAATAATACAACTGCAGCTCCTGTTCCTGTCAATCAAACTCCTGCGCCAAAACCTAAGTCGAACGGCAATGTCCAGGAAATTACTGCACCACTTGAAGGAAAGTTTTTCTTAACCAGAGAGTCTTCGGAAATTCCCATCAAAGTAGGAGATACGATTACTGCAGGTGATACGATTGCCTACATTGAATCCATGAAGGTAATCAATGCCATCTCTGCTGATAAGAGTGGAAAAATAGTTGAAATTGTAGCTCGACATGGTGAAGAGATTGAAGAAGACGATGTGATTTTAACCATTGGATAGTGCAAGAATTAGGGACCTTTTGCTTTTAATAAAATAACCAACTTTCCTAAGAATGAATATACTTGAGAGGCTGTATGACATGACTGCGTTTGGAGAATTGATAGAGGCTCCTGCTTCTTTATTCATGCTTCTGATTGGCTTCCTTTTATTGTATCTAGGCATCCACAAAAAATATGAACCCTTGCTTTTGGTGCCAATTGCATTTGGGGTTTTATTGGCCAACTTTCCTGGCGGAAATATGAGTGTGACGGCTGCCACCGCTGAAAACGGTATTGATCATTTGACGATAATTGAAATCGCAAAAGATCATGGCATCATGAATATGCTTTATTACACGCTTATAAAAACAGGGCTATTGCCTCCATTGATTTTCATGGGAGTTGGTGCATTGACGGATTTTGGCCCTATGCTTCGGAATCTTAAGCTGGCCTTTTTTGGTGCCGCCGCACAGATAGGAATATTTTCAGTTTTATTTGCGGCAGTGGCAATGGGTTTTACCATTCAAGAGGCTGGTGCACTTGGGATAATTGGAGGCGCAGATGGCCCAACCGCTATTTACACCAGTATCATTTTAGCTCCACATTTATTGGGTCCAATTGCAATCGCAGCCTACTCTTACATGGCGCTGGTTCCAGTGATCATACCTTTTGTTGTACGGTATACTGTGACAACGGAAGAGCTTAAGATCAATATGAAAAAGCAAGAAAAATTGTTTCCAAATAAAGTGGTGATCAAAAATTTACGTTTGGTAAAAATTGTGTTTCCAATTGTTTTGGCAACCTTGGTATCTATATTAGTTCCATCTTCTGTTCCTCTAGTTGGGATGCTGCTTTTTGGAAATCTGATCAAAGAAATCGGTACGGAAACCAACCGTTTATTCAAAGCCGCTTCAGAAACAATTATGAATACTGCGACCATTTTCCTTGGCTTAACTGTTGGAGGAACAATGACCGCCTCTACATTCTTAAATAGTGAAACATTAATGATAGTGGTTGGTGGATTTATCGCTTTTGCGATTTCTATTTTTGGCGGAATTATGGCGGTAAAAATTTATAACATTTTCTCAAAGAAGAAAATAAATCCATTGATTGGTGCAACAGGTTTGAGTGCCGTACCCATGGCTTCGAGGGTAGCGAATGAAATCGCATTGAAGCACGATTCCAATAACCATATTTTGCAATATGCAATGTCCAGCAATATCTCTGGCGTTATTGGTTCTGCCGTAGCAGCAGGAGTATTGATCTCCTTTTTGAGCTAGGAGATCAAAATTTCTAGTTCTATTGAATTTTATATATTGGGTCTTAATCGACCAACTCCTTCATCACTTCGAATGGAGCAATTAGCTTTCCAGTTTCCTTTGTACTATTGGTTTTCTTTCCTGTGCGATTTAACATTTCGTAAGCTTCTTTTGTAGTCAAAGAAGGTTTGATTGCTTTCATCACACCAACGAGTCCTGCAACATAAGGCGTCGCCATTGAGGTTCCATTGAAAAAGGCATATTTGTTATTCGGAATGGTTGAGTAAATCGCAACGCCAGGAGCGGCAACACCCATTTTTACATCTTGTACAAAGTTCGAAAAGGAAGCTCTATTTAAAGCCGTATCGATTGCACTGACAGTAATAATACCAGGCGTATTTGCTGGTGAATAATCTTTTGCATTTTTATTGCTATTTCCAGCTGCCGCCAATACAATTGCTCCTTTTTTATTTGCATATTCAATCGCATTTTGATATCCTTTTTGTCTTACGGAATTCGAAGGTCCACCCAAAGACATAGAGATAACATCAGCGCCATTATCCGCAGCTTTTATAATGCCTTCAATAATGGTTCTTTGCGTTCCTCCTCCAAAACTATTCAACACAGAAATACTGGTTATTTCAACAAAATTATTATTATTTCCAAAAGATGCTATACCCACACCGTTGTTTGAAACGGCACCGGCAATTCCTGCACAGTGCGTACCATGTCCCATCCCGTCTTTATCATACGTAGCACTCAAAGATTTATAATTGGCTTTAATATCCTCATGTTTTGCATCGACGCCTGTATCCAGAATATATACTCGTGCTTTTCGCTTAGGTTTTACATCTTTTAATAAGTCATATAGTTTATCAACTTCCATTGCATCAAATCCCCAAAGTTTGTTGATAGAAGGATCATTTACCCCATAATTTCTTTTCGCATTGGAATAACTTCCCTCGCTAATTCCAGGATCATCTAAAGTGATTTTCTCATTTGGTTCAACCCAATCTACATGACCTGAATTATTTAACTCATTCATAATATCACTGATGGCCGCCGAATGCTTTGCAGGTACGTCAACAACAAAATAATCGTCTAAATCAGTATCGTCTTTCCAGAAAGGATCAAAAGCTCTTTCTGCAGATAGATTGTATTTATCCAGTATTGATTGAATAGAAGAAAGTTCTTTGCCATTTGAAATTTCTAAAAGTAATTCACCTTCCTGGTCATATTCAATTTGTTCTGTCGAAATGGAGTTTGAAGTAGCTTTCGCAAAACTCTCTGTAAGGAAATTGAAATAAAAGAAATGGAAGAAAATATATCCAACAGCCAACAAACTCCAAAATGCAGCTTGTTTCTTTCTAATAAATCCAAAAGTTTGAGACACGATTCCCAAAACCATTAAATCTCGGAACAATACGGATAATTTAGTGGTAAACTCTGCATCAGCAAAAGCCAAAGTCATCGCATAAACAAGGAATCCTCCGAGAAAAGCGGTACTGCACAGTTTGCTCTTAGCAGGCTGATTTTGGTAGTAAAACCAAAGAATCAAGCCTAAAAGGCTAACTCCAAAACTGATGGGATACAATATATTAAGCATAATCATAATTTTCTAAAGCTGAATGTTCTCTTCCGATAGTTGTTTAAACGGAAAGAAATTCTCAATCCATTTTATTTTCGTCTTTATAACGAAATTTCTACTCTTTCAATATACCTAAACTAGCATCAAAGCTCAAATTAGTAGGATAATCTAGCCAAAATATAAGACGAAAATCGAATATTTGGGGATAAGTCGCTCTTAATAACTTATTCTATTAACGATTATACTGAAAATTATACCTTATTAGAAGGTCAATTATCAATAAGCTTTTTACCTTTACGCCACCAAATAGACCCTAAAATTCTAATAATTATAATTAATCAAAAATTTTATGTCTACAACTACTGCTACTAGATTTCGACCAGGTGTACTATGGGGCGATGAAGTTACCGAACTTTTCAATTTTGCAAATGAGAATAATTTTGCAATTCCAGCTGTAAATGTCGTTGGAACAAACTCAATTAATGCTGTTTTAGAAACTGCAAGAGCGGTTAATTCCCCAGTTATTATTCAGTTTTCAAATGGCGGAGCAAAATTTACTGCCGGAGGTGCTTTATCTAATGAAGATGAACAAGCTGCGATTCTAGGTGGAATATCTGGAGCTATGCACGTACATTCGATGGCTAAGGCCTATGGCGTAACTGTTGTATTGCATACAGACCACTGTGCTAAAAAGTTATTGCCTTGGATTGATGGCTTAATGACAGCTGGTGAGCGTTTTTATGTTTCTCGAGGGTATCCTTTGTATTCTTCGCACATGATCGATCTTTCTGAAGAACCGATTGAGGAGAATATTGAAATCTGTGAGGAATATCTAAAGAGAATGGATAAGATCGGAATGACACTTGAAATAGAATTGGGTGTAACTGGAGGAGAAGAAGATGGTGTGGATAACACAGATGTTGATAGTTCGAAGTTGTATACTCAGCCAGAAGAAGTCGCTTATGCATATGAGCGATTGAGTAAAATCAGTAATAAGTTCACAATTGCTGCGGCATTTGGAAATGTTCACGGAGTTTACAAACCAGGTAATGTTGAGTTGAAACCAATCATTTTGAAAAATTCTCAAGATTTTGTAAAAGAGAAATTCAAAACAGGAGAGCAACCAATAAATTTTGTTTTCCATGGAGGTTCAGGTTCTTCTCGAGAAGAAATAAGAGAGGCGATTGAGTATGGTGCAATCAAGATGAATATTGACACGGATATGCAATGGGCATTTTGGGATGGAGTAAGAAATTACTACGAAGGAAAAAGAGATTACATGCAAGCTCAAATTGGAAATCCGGATGGTGATGACAAACCGAACAAAAAGAACTACGATCCACGAAAATGGTTGAGAGCAGCAGAAGTTTCATTTGTTGAACGTCTGAAATTGGCTTTCGAAGATTTGAATTGCATTAACAAAAATGCTTAGTTCGAAACGATCATTCGTGGTCTAAATAAAAATAATATAAAAGGTCAGTAGAATTCTGCTGGCCTTTTTTAAGAATTGAATTAAAATGTCGGCAGAAAAAGGATTGCAGATTAGTTATCAGAACAATGATTCCAAAGGATGTCGGGACTCGTTTATCGCTACGTTTTGGGAAAACAAAATGAAGCTATCAGTTCCTTATGTCAGAGAAGACTATCAGGATTTTCAATTCAATGCGATTTATAAAAATTACTATTCTATTGATGAGTTTGATAAAGGGATCCGCACCTTTTACAAAAAATCTGACCATGAAATTTTTACACGTTTAGAAAATGTGAAGTTTGGTACCAACGCTGTACAAGAAGACATTTATCGATTTGCAGTTGTCGAAGATTATGTGAAATTTCATGGATACCATTTATTGAAAGTAGAGAAATACAATAAATCAGATACCCGCCACAAAGCGCTAGTTATTGATAAATACCAATTGATTCACCTACCTGATATGGGAAAGTATTTGGATGAAAAACATTGGTCTAAATTGGGCGATCTGACATTTCTCAGCTACAATCATCTTCCTGATTATTACAAAAAATATCGGTTTATAGCTAGAAAAGAACACGGAAGCAACAGGGGCTTGTTGATGGAATTCGAAGTTACGAGTGTGGAAGTTGTATCGCTTGCATCAACGATGTAAAGAGATGGTGACTTAAAATTGAATACATTCTTGATCCTCGATAACCATATTCTTTACATCGCTGATATCTTTATTCGATAAATCCAATTATAATCTTCGTTGTTTTAATTTTGAAGCTCTTCTCCTTCAACCTGAGCAATTGCTTTTGCAGCTTCCATCCGGGTTAACCAATTCATATGAACCAGGACATCAATCATCTTTTTGTTACACCATTCTTCCATCTTGCCAAAGTTGTGCATTACAATATGTTGTCCTTCTTTTGTCGAGCAGGATGATGTATTTAGATTATGGGTTATAAAAAGTTGAGTTCCATCTGAGGTGTTTATTGATGATGATAAACCATTATGAAAAATTGACGCACTAGAACCAACAATTGAAATTAAATTCCAAGAATCCCCTACAGCGTCGATTGTAGACTGGGTACCATCGGAATTATATAGCGTAGCAGAATTGAAATTCACATGAATCGTGGAGAATGTGCCATCAAAATTTCTTACCGTTAAGTTGTTCCTGTTATGAGTAACCCTGCTTAGAGTATAGTCATTTTGATTTACTTGAGCAAAAGTTTCAGATGCTGCAAAAAGGAGGAGTAAAAAGAAGATTTGAGTTTTCATATTTTTTCTTCTTAATATACAAAAAATAATTCATAATAGCAATGCTATTACGGTTAATAGTGTAGCTTTTTAGGAAAGAATGCCTATATAAGGTCCTGAATTCTTATTTAATAATTACAGTATTTAAAGACTTTGCAATCACGTTGCGCATTTCCAATAAGTGTTTTTGAACCTTCAATAATTTCATAATTTGGTCCTCATCTTTTTCGTTCATTGCCGTTTGAATTCTTCCTTGATTCAACTCACACATTTTTATTACCTTCTTTAACTTAAATCTTTGCAAAGCTTGCATACCATCATTTGCAAAATTCTCTTCTGGCATCGTTTGATTGCGCAAAGGCATATTGTGTATTTCTTCCCAGTTGGGGCTGTACTCAAAAGGGGAGTGGAGTACATCAATCGCAATTTGTTGAATCTCTGCGTTTTGGTGATTGGTGAAGTGACCAGGTGTTATTTCCTTTTTGTCCTTAACCAACCTGACTACTTCATTGAGAATGATTTCATATTTTTTATTGTCAAAATCACTAAGGACTTCTTCTAAATTCATTAATAGAAATTGAGCAATAGTTTGATTTTCTTCTTTATCGAAAATTCTATTTCCAGAGCTGATTAATATTCTAATAATATCTTTTTCTTGAAACTCATTGCTTGATTTGCTTTCTTGAGAACTGCCTTGGTTTGAAGGAGCCAAGTTGCCTTGCTCAATATTAGCGTAGGGTGTTTCACTTTCTGGAAAGTTGGACTCTTCTGAAGGAAAAGGAACGGCCTCTCCTCGAGCTATTTGGCCTTTTCTTTTAGCGAGTTGAGCTTCTCTTCTAATTCTGTTAGCTCGTTCCTGTTTTTTCTTTTCTTCGTTTTGACTAACTGTTTTATTCGATTCTGCAATCAATAAGTTTTCATCAACTCCCATGACGTTAGAACATTCCTTCACATATAGGGAACGTTTGATTGGATCTGGAATCTTTGCGATACTGGAAACGATGTCTTGTATTAATTCCGCTTTTTTTATTGGATCGCCTGCTGCTTCTTCTAATAGCAATTGTGTTTTAAAAAGGATAAAATCTTTTGCATTATCTGTTATATATTCTCTAAAAGCAGTGGTTCCAACTTTTTGCAAATAAGAATCAGGATCTTCTCCTTCAGGAAGAAGAACAACCCGCACATTCATATCTTGTTCCAAAACCAAATCCAATCCTCTCAATGCAGCTTTAACTCCAGCAGCATCCCCATCGTAAAGGATTTTCATGTTTTGAGAAAAACGTTTGACCAATTGAATTTGATCAACAGTCAAGGATGTTCCTGAAGAAGCAACAACATTATCAATCCCTGCTTGGTGCAAAGAAATAACATCAGTGTAGCCTTCCACCATTATACATTCGTCAAGTTTTCGGATTCCTTTTTTAGCAAAATAAGAACCATATAAAACCCGACTTTTATTATAAATTTCTGTTTCAGGAGAATTGATGTATTTCGGAGCTTTTACGTTTTTTTGTAAAATTCTTCCACCAAAACCAATCACTTTTCCACTCAAATTGTGGATAGCGAACATCACCCTATTGCGAAAAAAATCGCTGCCATAATTAGTGGTCAATCCCAGCTTTTTAAGCAAGTCTGCTTTGTATCCTTTATTGACGGCATTCAGCGTGAAATTATCTTTCTTTTCAGGAGCAAATCCTAACCCGAATTTCTTAATCGTCTCTTCTCGGAATCCTCTCTCTTTAAAGTAATGAAGAGCAACGCTTTTCCCGGTATCCGTTTCGAGCATCTGCTCTTGATAATAGTCTCTAGCATATTCATTAATGATATACAAACTATCATGCAGCTGAGCTTCTTGTCTTTGTTCAGGGCTTTTTTCTACTTCAGCTATTTCAATCCCATACTTTTTAGCGAGATACTTCAAAGCTTCAGGAAAAGAATATTGTTCATGATCCATCATGAACTGGACAGAATTCCCTGCTTTTCCACAGCCAAAACATTTATAAATATTCTTGGTAGGAGATACCGTAAAAGAAGGAGTCTTTTCATTGTGAAAAGGACAATTGCCAATTAGGTTAACTCCTCTTCGTTTGAGGTTAACATAGTCACCTACCACATCTTCAACTTTGGCGGTATCAATAATTTCTTGAACTGTATTTGCTGGTATCACACTGTAAATATACCAAAAAATCAGGCTTAAGAAATGATTAACTCTTGTTAATTACTTTAACATTATGATTCGTTAACATATTTAAATTCTGGATATCAACGGTTTACATATGCGGGTTTAACATACCTTAAAATCGATAACAGTCGATGGCACCTTCTTTGGCATTATAAAAATATAATATATAACGTGAAAGGCGTTATAGATGAAAACAAAACAAATTCAAATTTTAATAAAGTGTTTTGCGAAGATGAAGATGAAAAATTTGAATTTAAAGAATATAATGGGTGTTCTCATAGTGTGTGGGCTACCCCGCGATCTAATAGATTGATGGGGTAGCTTTTTTCAAACTTTTAAAGAAAAGTCAAACACATTTAAATTAGTAAATCAATTCAAGTTATGCAGAACAGTCTGTAGAATTTGAGTTTAAAGAATATAATGGGTGTTCTCATAGTGTGTGGACTACCCCTCAATCAAATGATTGATGGGGTAGCTTTTTTTCTTAATTTTTCACGACTGTTAGACCTCTTAAATCAAGAAATCAATTCAAGTTTTGTAGAACCGACTATAGGATTTGAATTTAAAGAATATAATGGGTGTTCTCATAGTGTGTGGACTACCCCACGATCTTAACGATTGTTGGGGTAGCTTTTTTTATAGATAATTGCATTACATAAAGGTTAAATTGATTAACTTTGATCTTCAGCTTACCAAAAACTGGATTCCATTCGGAATTCTCTTAGCAATTTCAATCTTACTAAATTTTCTAGTCTCACTGCGAAAGCAGCGTAAAAGCTATTAAATCACATTTTTTTAATAATTATGGGTAAGCGATAACCCCATAATTTTCAAAACATTACTATGAGTTCCCAAATTTTACAAAAGGGAAGAATCAAACGATTGATTTCTTCCACAGTTTTCTTTTTGTTTTTTACCATCACATTAGTCGCTCAGGTTACCACTTGGACTGGAAGCAATAGTTCCGATTGGAATGATGCTGCCAATTGGTCTCAAGGTATGCCAGCTAACGGAAATAATGCGATTATCCCCACCAATCCAATCGGAGGTAACTTTCCTGAAATAACAGGATTTCTTTATGTTGGTTACAACATTACCTGTTATGGTAGTTTGACTAACCACGGATATTTTTTGTTAGGAGGTACTTATATCCAATCTGCAGTAGGGACCTTTGATAATTATGGTCTTCTCAATTCTTGGGGAAACATTGACAATAAAGCTCCATTTTCTAACAGCGGAACCATTCAATCTTCCGGTTCTTTTATGAACAATGGAACCATAACCAATACAGGAAACATTTACAACGATGGCTTTTTTAATAATAATGGGGTAGTGGATAACCATGCTACTTTTTCTAATCGACATGCAGGATCACTAAATAGTCAGATTAGTTTTAATAATTACGCGAGCTTATACTCTGAAGGAAGCGTAAACCTGAACGGTGGAAAGTTTAATAATGATGGAGGTGTAGTGTACTCAGGAGGTTCTTTTGGTTCAAATGCCGAAATAACAAATAATGGAACACTAACCATGAATGGCTTTTTTCTCAATAATGTAGCCGGAGAAATGTTCAATTATGGAACATTAAATGTATTGGGTTCTGCCGCGAATTCAGGATCAATAGAAAATTTTGGACTCATTGCAAACAATGATAATTTTACGAATGATTTTTCAGGCAGCATTGCCAATAATGGGACGGTTGAGAATAGAGGTTGTTCCGTTTTTAACCAGTTTACATCAACAGCACTTACAGGAACCGTTGTTAACTACGGTGTTATTTATGAAATAGGTTCTTCTGTAAACGTGGTTTGGGGATCGGGTTTAGTTTTAACTAGCCTCCAAGATTCTCCAGTACCAACAGTGTCTTGTACGGACATTGAAATTAGCTTTCCACTCGGAGGAACTTATTCTATCAATGCTTATGATGTAACAAGTGAAATCTCTGCTAATTATTGTTACGTAGCTAGTGTGAATGTTACTCCAAGTACTTTTACTTGTGATGACAAAGGAGATAATTTGGTCACTGTGACCGTCACAGATGGGATGGGTTTTTCAACATCATGTACGGCTAACGTTCGTGTAGAATGCATTGCAGTCAATCCATTAATGGCATTAGGGCAAGAAGATCAAGTTCAACAAGAACTGGCTGCTGCTCAAGAAGAAAATATTCCATTAGATCTCGATTGGAATGCGAATAATGAAAACAATAACAAGCTAGGCTTGTTTCCAAATCCTGCTGCTTCAAATTTCAATATAGATTTAAGCAGTTATCAAGGGAAGGATGTTTCAGTTGAAATAACATCTATGAATGGGCAAAAAGTGTTTTCCAATAATTTGAACAATTGGGAAGGATCTTTTTATTTGGTAGATGCATCAAATTTTGGGAATGGCTTGTATAGTGTTCTCGTTATTGATGATACAGGGGATTTTAAAACTGAAAAATTAATTATATCCGGATCAAATAGATAAAATCTAATTTTTACTGTCGATTCTTATCGTGTTTTGACAGCTTTATTAAGCTTGATTTTTTTACAAAAGGCTTTACTCTTTCAGCAAGAGTAAAGCCTTTTTAGCAAATTCGTATAAGAATTTTTAGTAATACAACAGTCCAGATGGTACAAATTTATTATTTTCACATTATTAACAGAATAATTGGAAAATGAGTCGGTGTCCGAATTGTCAAATTATAATAATTGAAAAAGCGAGTTATTGTCATGGCTGTGGCAAGGCTTTACGCGTAAATTGTTTGACTTGCGCGACCTCAAATTCGATTTTAAACCTGAATTGTAGGAATTGTGGAGACCATATTCCGGTCTTCCCAGACCAAAAAGGGCCGGAAAGCTTGAGATTTACCCTTGATTTTAGAGAAACATCGACTTTAAACCACCAGATAATCAACCATTTTTTCGAAGCATTAAGAACTGCTGTCGCAGAAGAACATGACATTAGAAAAATTGAAGAGTACTTGGATACCTTTGCCAGTTCTCCTTTTAAATCAGTAGTTGAGAAAAAAAGCCTTGAATTGGCAGAAGAAGCGTATACGATTCATTGCAAACAGAATGAAGAGGTCGTTATCCTGGTGGATAAATTGTTGAAAGAGAATTTAGATCCTTTGGTTGATCAATTTATCATCAAGTACTGTCAAGAAATTAATCAGGTTAATTTTTCATCTGATATTTTAAACCATGCCTATTCAAATAAAGAGAATGTAAAAATTCCAGATCTGATAAAAGACTATTTGGATCCAGAGAAAGAAGAAGAAATTATCTATGTCGATATAAAAAAAGTTCCAGAATCTAAGTTGAAAAACGCTCGACAATCCTTCCTTTTTCCTGAAGTGGATGAACAACTCCTCTTGCTTTGTGATCAAACCGTTTTTGGATCTTGTAAAGAAGGTTTTGCGATCACCAATGAAGCTATTTATTGGAAAGCCCATTTTCATCCAGCACAGAGTATTGCGTTCAAAGACATAATCTGGGTGAAAAAAGACACAGATTGGATTACGATAAATAATTTGTTTTTCAATGTCAATCCAAGTTTGAATATTAAGATGCTCAAGCTATTGAAGAAACTTCAAAAAATATATAGCCAACCTGCTGCTTTTTCTGTCAATTAAATCACACTCTTTATTAAGCCAAAGCGCTTTGAGCATTGACTTTCAAATCTAAACTTTCGTGCATCCCCGTTGTTTAACAGACAATTCGATTTTAAAATTTGTAAAATAGAATTCGTTTTCTTTGGATTTACTATCTTACTATATGCAGAGAGTTCATTTATCTTTTACTTTATTGGTCTGCTTTTTTTCTTTTGGTGCTTGTTTCGGACAAGGCTTAAACAACCAATGGTATTTTGGTAATCAATCTGCATTAAATTTCAATTCCGGTGTTCCTCAATCTTCTTCCGATCATATTCTATCGAGTGAATCAACAGTTACCGTAAGTGATTCGTCTGGCAATCTTTTGTTTTTTACCAATGGCTTAGAAATAATTGATCGAAATAACAATTTAATGCCTTTTAGCGAAGGTCTTGGTGCCGATCCGGAAAGCCCGCAATCTGTAGTTGTTATTCCGGCGCCTGCCAATTCAGGTCAATATTTTGTCGTTACTGTGGGACCGGATTCTGAAGGTGCGAAGTTGAGGTATTCTGTTGTGGATATGGCCCTTAATCAAGGAAACGGAGCAGTAAAAATAAATCAAAAGAATGTGTTGTTGGGAGAAGAATTTGAACAAACCTTAGTAACAACTCCTGCTCCTTGTGGTGTATGGATAGTTGCACAAAAAAAAGATGTATTCAATGCAAATGTCTTTTACTGTTTCTTAGTTGATTTTCGAGGTATTGACTTGCCTGTAATCTCCAGTCATGGAATAGTTTTCAATACAGGTGGTTCCGGCTTTGATAACCTTCTTGCTAAATTTTCACCAGCAAAAGATCAACTGGTTGTTACTGGGACTTACGAACCCGGATTTGGAAGTACAAGCACCGAGGACTTTCTTTCTCTCTTCTTTTTTAATAGGGGCGAAGGTCGAGTGTTCGAACATCTAGGTTTTAACAATAGTTCAATTTTTCAAAACGTAAAAGGGTCTTGTTTTTCGCCTGATGGTAATCTATTGTATACTTCTGAATCGCTAAACGAGAATGGGCAAAGAGGTGTTTTTCAATATGATATTAGCCAAAACAATTCATCCATAATTATTTCAAGTCGAACATTAATAGGAACGCCTAATTGCTTTGATTGTGTTTTCGATATGCAGTTAGGACCAGACAATAAAATTTATATCAGCAAGAATGATCAAAATTATTTAGCATCTATTTCGTCGCCAAATAGTTTCGGGACAGCTTGTAATTATCTTGATGAAGCGGTTTCATTGGGAGCAGGGGAAGGTAAAAAAGGATTGCAAAATTTAATCTTTCCAACCTTCCAAATTGAAGGTATTTTTTCTTTTGAAGACAGTTCGATTTGTCAAATGGATACCATAGTTCTTAGCCCAGCATCTTTTTTTCAGGACTTAGTTTGGCAGGATGGATCAATGAATTCGATTTATGAGATAACAGAGCCAGGAGAGTATTGGGTCACAGGCCGACTGGATGATTGCCCGGTAAGAGACTCGGTTACTGTCCTAGAGTTTTCAAGTGAGTTGGATATTTTAGGAGAAGACACGATTCTATGTAATGAAGGCGTTTTAAGCTTCGATTTTGGTTCCAATTCCGGATTCACATATGAATGGTCAAATGGTATAAATGCACCTCAAAATAGCTTTACAGAAGAAGGAACAATTGTAGTGGAAGCATTTGATGGTGCTTGCACCTTTCGAGATGAAATGGATTTGAGTTTTTACGATGCCGTTGAATTGGGTACGTCTGATACTTTGCTTTGTCAAGGGCAAAAACTCCGTTTGAATCCAGATGTGACAGAAGCAAGTTTTGTTTGGCAAGATGGGAGCACAAGCAATACTTTTTTGGTAGAAACGCCAGGCATATATGCTGTTGAAGCAATTATAAATAACCAGTGTGTTGAGTTTGATCAGATAGAAGTTTCTTATTCTTCTCTTAGTGATATCGACCTAGGACCAGATACAACTTTATGCAATACGCAGGACTTAGTGCTAAGTATAGAAAACAGAGTCGGTACTCAATATTTATGGCAAGATGGATCCACTGGTTTTGAGTTTGAAGTTGAACGTTCGGGCCTCTACGCTATAACGGTCTCAGAAGCCGAATGCAGTTTTACGGATCAGATAGAAGTTTCTGTAAGGAATTGCTGTGATGTTTATATACCCAATGCCTTTTCTCCAAATGGTGATGGGATAAATGACCAATTTATGGTTTTTTCGGGTTGCGGAATTGAATCACTCAGTCTTAAAATATTTGATAGAAAAGGACGCTTGTATTTTGAAGAAAATGAACCTTTCAATGAGGGATGGGATGGGAATTTTAGGGGTGAACAAGCTTTAGAAGCGGTGTATGTTTATATTATTGAATTGGAACTAGAAGACGGTAGAAGCGAATTGTTTACTGGCGATGTTTCATTGATTAGATAGTTTTACCATCAAATTAATTGGTTTTCAGCCAACCCGTAATACTCATCCGGGGTTGATGACTGAGTAAAACTTCATGCTCTAACTCACTGCTTTTAAAAAACACACATTTACCAATTAAAGGAGATATAATTTGAGAAACATCGTTTTGGTAAATGCATAATTCACCTCCATCCGAAGGTTGCCAATTGTCATTTAAATAGATGATCATAGAAAAAGCCCTACTTTGATTGTCTTTGAATTGATCAAAATGCCTTTTATAGGAAGTTCCTTTATCATAATAAGCATAGTGAAATTCATATCCAGTAATGCCCGTATAACAAGTTCTATTGAGGTATTTAACGAACTCATCAATCAGATCGAAAAAACTATTTTCATGAATATTATTGTG
>CALIAG010000340.1 GCA_938041325.1 uncultured Saprospiraceae bacterium
GTGGTAATCGCCTTGTGCGAAACGTTCTGCTTTGGCAAAGAAATCATCCTTGTCATCTAGCATGCTTCCTTTGTGTTCGTCGTATCCAATTTTAGGATTCTTTTTAAGCTCTTCTGCTTTGTCGGCGATTTTATCTCCCATATTTTTAGCATCATTGATAACGCTATCAATTCCAGATTCTTCTTTTAAAATTGCATTGGCATCATTGGCCAAATCTTGCTTTGCTTCGTTAGCAGCATCTTCTTGCGCAGCGTTGTAAAAGTCCTTTGCTTTGTTGCTGATTTTTTCGCCCGCATCGCCATAAACTTCTTTGACGCGATCCATTGCTTTTCCACCTTTGTCCATTACTTGTCCGCCAACATCCTCTGCAATGCCTTTTGCTTTTTCGATCGCATCACCTCCTTTGCCCAAGACCACTGCGCCGATATTTTCAGCGACATCTTTGGTCTTGTCCACCAAAGGTGCAGTGGCATCAATTACTTTGGAACCAACATCTTCTGCCACGTTTTTTGCTTTGTCCAATGCATCGCCGCCTTTGTCCATTACAAAACCGCCAACTTCTTCTACCGTGTTGACTGTTGATTCAACGATAGGCGCTGTAGATTCCATGATTTTGGAACCCATATCTTCCACCATATCTTTTGATTTGAGAATAGCTTCGCCTGTTTTTTCCATTGCTTTCTCTCCAAAGTCACCGGTCATATCTTTGACTTTGCTCAATGTTTCGGCAGCCTTTTCAAGAGCAGAGTCGGCTAGATCTCCAGCTGAACCTTTTGCAGTTTCTGCAAAGTCTCCGGCAGAGTCCATTAATTTTCCACCTGTTTCTTTTCCTGCTTCTACCACTTTATCCGCTGCAGATTTTGCAATGGATTTATTTACGAAGAGTAATTTTTTTATTTCTGAGAAAAAACCCATGATATTTAATTTTATTGATTTTTAATTTCTAAGTTCATCGAGATAACGATATATACCCCAATTTAATATGTTTTGTTGGGATATTGAAATAATTTAGATGAATGACTAGCCTTGCCATTCCTCAGAGGTTGATTTATCCTTTATTTTTAAATGTTTTTCGATTTCTTGTTCGACGAACAATGCATGATTCCCGTTTTTAACGCCTTTGATTAAGTTAACGTTTTCTCCATTGGTAAGCTTTGCTTCAACGGCATAAGCCCAAACAGCGTTGCCGTTGGTCTTTCCAGAAGAGTATTTCTTGACAAATATTTGATCGACTTCATGGGTCGGAATTGCTCGATCCGGATAGAAAGGGAGTTTTAGCGGACGGTGTTCTACAATGAGATTTGAAGGATCAGCGATGAGGTAGCTGGTATTCAAAAGCGTTGTCAAAGTATAATAAGCCAATCCAATTCCTACGGCCAAATGAACACTTATTGCAGCCAAGATCATTAACTCGCCAGATAAAACCGCTCCAAGAACAAAAGGAATCAAAAAGGTATTCCATATGATGGTGAAAAGCAAGAGAAAGCTACTTGCCGTTTTTCGCCATTTCACTTCAATGCTCAGTTCTTCTCCTAATTTTAAAATCTCCATTCCTTCCGGCAGGAAAACTTCCCTTCGCTTTCGAGGAGGGATACTCAATTCTTCCTCAAAATTATAAACAGAATTGCAATTGTGACATTTAGAAACCATCTTATCCAAATTGATATTGGTAGCAAGGGCTTCCGTTTTACATTGAGGACAATTAATTTGCATACTGGGAGGTTTTGTTAGGTCAAAATTAAATTTATTGGAGGTACAGTTTTTTATGAAAGGCTTTTAAGATTGAAATAGAAAAAAAATATTGGCCATTGGATCATAGAAATTAGCTTAGAAATTTCGCCATTAAATCTCCTACTTCATCTTTTTGAAAACTCCATTTTGCACAATCCAAATGTGTTTTATTTTTCAGCGTATGGAATTGAATGATGTTAGGATTTATGGTTTTTATTTTTTCCACAAAAGACAAGGTAGATTCGTATTCTACCAAACCATCTTTCGTTCCATGAATACAAAGAATCGGAGCATTAAGATTTTCTGTAGTGATGTATTCTATAGGGTTTGAACGTTTGAATAAATCAGAATTTCGCTTGCCAGCCAATGCTCTTACTGTTAAAGATTTTCGCATCATAGCAAGGTTGACTGGAGCTCCCAAAAGAATGGTTCCTTTAATAATTTGCGCAAGGTCGTCTGATATTTCTTTTTTGCGGAGATAGAGTAGGGCAGCAAGATGAGCTCCTGCCGACATTCCTCCCAAAAATATCTGATTGGTATTAAATCCTTGACTATTGAGTTGATCCATGCTTTCAATAAATCCAATCCGCACATCTTCCCAAATATCATCGTTATTGAATTTGGGAATGCGACGGTAGGAAGGCATGACGACATCATAACCAAGAGTAATTAGATGCGCTGCATGTGAAACGAAAGCTTCAGGACTTCCAAAACGCCATCCGCCACCATGGTAATAATAAATGGTTCCTTTACTTTCTTTATCCTTTGTTTTTGAATAAAAATGAATGTAGTATTGTCTTGGATCATCGCCAAAGACATACTTCTTTGATTCAATAGGTTGGTGATCCGTTGAAAAGAGCTTAAGCCAATAAGGGGCAAGATTCATTATCTCATGCAAAGGGGTTCCTCGTAGCATAGGCTAAAATTAAGAACTTCTTTCTTTTGGAATGCATTTGGGGGATTATTTTTTTGATTAAAATGCTGTGTTTGGGCTTAGGTCTGAACAACTCACCCCGATCGCAAGCGATGTCCCCTCTCTCAAGAGAGATGGGAGTTTGACGTGTTAGGAATTGCTGTGCAATTCTGGTTATGAGATCTGAGAAAATTGAAATAAAAACTCCATCCCAACGCATAAACTACTCGCTTCTTTCTTGAGACGAACGAAACGAATCCGAAGGACGGAGTGTAAGCTCCGGTGTAGTGAACCACGAGTGGATGGTTGGGGATGAGTCTCTTAAAACGAGTCCTTCGCCTAAAATATTTTTTTTAAAAATACCCCAAAAAAAAGAAAAGTGTAAAAATTAATTTACACTTTTCATTCCACTCGGATTAATATCAATATAAAAGTCTTACGTTTTTATAGCATTATGTCTTTATTGTTTTTTTATAATTTATCTTCTTGCAATTTTCACCTTCTTGGTGATTGTACTGCTTTCAATTTGAATTTCTACAAAATACATTCCTGAGGCCCAATTTGATGTTGAAATAAATTGCATTTGTTCTGGCTGTTTAACTTCTGCCATTACTTGACCAAGTGCATTGTAAATGCGAATGTTCTGCATCAACTCACTATTCATGTTTCGAATATTGAAGTAGTCAACTCCTGGGTTAGGATAAAGCATCAATCCACCTTCGAATTCATTGTCAGAAAGACTTGTGGTAATTTCTGCAGCATTCAATGGAGTGAACAATGGCACATCTTCTTCATTAGAAAGGATTGCGTGTAGACTTTCGAATTCTAGTTCCAATTCATGAAGTCCAACCAAATCATCAATTACTCCGATGATATAAAGTATGGTACCATGACCACCAACGTTTACTTGATTGATTTTAGAAATGGCGACTTCAATTCTTCCTTCATCTTCAAGCGTTCTGTCAATGCTTATCAACTCAGAATCCACATCTCCAAGGAAACTATTCGGTACTTCTACACCAATGGTAGAAGGATTGATGATATTTGGATCGAAAGTAATCGTAAATGCCAATCCGTAGATTTCCTCAACGGGAATAGCTTCCGTTCCTAGTTGTACTGGTAGAACAAAAGCCTGACCAGATGCGAGTGTGGTTGCATTATCGAAATCAACAAAAATAGACGGATCGTTTGGTGTTCCTTCGACCGTTTCTATAACGCTAACTGCTCCATGTTCTCTTCCGTAATTCAATTCCAAGGCTTCAAGATCTTCTTCGTTTACAATCCCATCTCCATTACAATCTGCATGTTTGAAATTGATATTAGGATCGCCGAAACTAGAAGTCCAGTCCGCAGCAGCTTGTGCTTCCCATTGAATACCTGAATGAGGTCGGGGCAAGCCTTCAAAACCATAAGCGACACCAATATTAAGCAAGTCATGGTTATGTGCGATGTTGTCGAAGTTTGCATCTCCTGGCCAAACTGCAGTCTGAGCAAATGGACCACAATCTGGAGAAATGAACGAAGTGGTTGAGCTACAATCAAAATTGATTATATCGAAAACATGTAGTTCAAAATCTTGTTGGATCAATCCTTCAAAAGGTCCTAGTGTCACAGGTAAGTCTTCATAAGCAAAAGGGCCATATTCTTCTCCGTTGCCCAATACCTGAAACCCAATTGATCCGGTATTGAAATGCTCGAAAAACAATTCAACATAAAACTGACCATCCACTTCGCAAGGTTCTATTTCAGTAAACAAATCACCAATTTCACAACCTTCACAAAGGAGTGCTTGAAATTCAATCGTTGTACAACAATCGTTTTGATCGGTTAAGCAAATGGTCAATTGGTCTACTTCATTACCAGTCCCTTGAAACTCTTCAATAGCAATTGGTAAATCAGTCGTATTGAAGTTGCCATACAATACATTTTGAGATTCTACAAAGAAGGATTCGTTTTCTAAACCGGTCGCATCAAAATTAAGGAGTAGGCTATAAGTTCCATCATTATTACAATCGATGGTATAAGTTTCAACATCTTCTAAGTTGCAAGGCTCTGTTTCACATTCCCAACCAGAAACCAGGAAGAAAGAAGCACAGGTTTCAATTTCAGAATCGTAAATTGTTATCTGATATTCCTCTAATCCATTTCCATTAAAAGAACCAAATTCTAGAGGTAACTGAGTATAGGAAAACTCTCCAATAGGATTGCCATTTATTTCTATTATAAAGAGATCACTACCAGGGTTTACAATATCGGTAATGTTTAAAATGATTGGATAAAAACCATTTTCACATTCTCCCATCATTATGCTTGAAGAACCGAATTGACAATCTGAGCAGTTAGGGCTTAAGTATTCTAAAGCTGCAGAACATTCATCATTTTCGAAAACCTGAATGACATCAACTATATTGCCTGAGTTGGGAATTGAATTGATTAAAACAGGTAGGTCTTCATAACTATAATATCCGATAAAAGTATTAAAGTTCGACATGACAAGGAAGGAATCTGATACCGTCCCTTGGTGTTCAAAATTCAAAGAGATTTGGTAATACTGATTATCATCGCTACAAACACCTGTTTCGACATGCAAGTCGTAAATTAAACAACTTGGATCAATACAAATGGGCACTTCGAAATCTTGTGTTGTGCAACAGACATCAATATCATTCAGACATATGGTCAAAGATGAAATATCAACGTTCGAGAAATAAGGAACATTTATTTGAACTGGTAATTGGTCAAAAGAGAATATTTGAGCGTCCATTCCTTCAACCTCTAAAAAGAACTCTTCAAATAGTGGATTGCTATATTCGAAATTAACTTCAAGCGTATAGAATGCGTCATTACAATCAATTGTTGTAATTGAGATTTCTTCAAGTATACAATCATTTCCGCAAGATGGAGGAGTAACAATGACTTCATTTCCACATTGATCATAAGTGAGATCGTTGACATTGATTTGAAAAGGATCCGGACTGATTAAATCGAAAGGACCAAAACTAACTGGAAGTTGACTATATGAAAAAATTTGATTTAAACCAGAAGTCGTCCATAACTGAAAGCCATTGCTATTGATGTTATTATAATCAAGATCGACAATAACATAATATTGGCCAGCTGCATTACACTCAGTGGGCGTTGCAGTCACATTTGATATATCACAGTCTGCACAAGGAGATTGCAAATAAAAGGTCTCGCAACAATCTGGGTTGCCATTATCACAAATCGTTAATTCAACCAAATCTTCAAAGACAATATCCAAATTAAAAATAGTAATTGGCAAAGAGCTATAAGGAAAATAACCAATGGAATCTCCTTGCGAGTAAACTTCAAAACCTCCACCTTGAGTGTTTTGATAATCTAAATCAAAGTTTACAGAGGTTCCTGTACTACTGCATTCTCCCCAGTTATAATTTATTGGGCCAATAGAACAGGGTTGGTCATTGCAACCAGGAGTGTCTATAATTGCTTCTGCAATACAAGATTCATTGGCATGGTCGATAATAATAAATTCGTAAACATTTAAAACATCTTCTATAGGACCTAAGCCGCTAATCGGTAAATCATTTAAAGTGAATTCTCCGTAGACTTGACCATTGCCAATAACGCTAAAGCCTTCTGATCCGAAGTTTGCATATTCAAAATTCAAGTCAACAAGGAAAGTACCATCATTACAACTGTTAGGTTGTATGAATATATCCGTGATGGAACAATTCTGACAATCTGGGGTGACTACTGTAAAAGTATTAGAGCATAAGGAATTTTGTTCTGCTACGATTTCAATATCAATTACTTCACTATTTTGGTTGGTAAATGGTCCAAGTACAATTGGAAAAGCACTAACAGGATGTGGGCCGAAAACTAGATCAGAAAAATAGATGTTATAATCATAAGGCCCTTCATTGAATAAATCAAAATCTACTGTTATAAAGTAGGCACCATTTTCACAATCTGAAACAGAAACATCAAGACTACTTGCTTGACAAAAATCATCTTCACAAATCGGTGTCTGAATGACATAAGTTTCTGTGCAAAAATCATTGGTAGGATGAACGATTGTGAATTCTTCAATACCAATTGGAGAAGCAGTGATCGGTCCGAAAGAAGTTAATGGAAGATCTGATACATTGAAAGGACCAAAGGAATTATTATTAATTAAAACAGAGAATGTTTCGGCTCCAAAATTATTGGGATCAAAATCAAGGAAGGCATGATATTGATTGTCTACACAATCGAAAGCCTCTACTATTATATTAGATATGCTACATTCTTCTTGACAAAAAGGTCCTTGTAAAGCTATTCCTCCCGCGCACCATTGATTATTCAACGCTTCAATCGTGAAGGTGAGGAAAGGATCTGGAAACTCAAAAAATGGTCCTAGATGTATAGGTAGGCTGTTAACAGAGAAAGGTCCAAATTGTTGGTTTAAACCAGTTATAATTACACTATCTGTGAGATCGGTATTAAGATCAAAATCGATATTTACAAAGTACGCATCTCCATCACATTCAACCCACATTTCTTGATTGTCAATATAACAAATGGGCAGACAAGGAGAATCGAAAACTTGTGTTTGATTGCATTCATCATTCGTTTCATCAAAAACATAAACTTCGACAACAAATCCATTTACAATATTCGGAGTTTCGATATAAACAGGGAGGTCATTATAGTTAAATGAGCCGTAGGCATTATTGTTAATTATTGCTGAAAAAGTACCGGTATTGTTGTGTTCAAAATCTAAATAAAAACCAGCAAGACCTCCAGCAAAACCGCAATCAAAAGCAGTTATTTCTAAATCTTGAATACTGCAATCATCATTGCAAGTTGTATTCACGAAAGTAGCATCCACACAACAAACATCCAACAATTCTGTATCACAAATCAACACATCCATATCGGTAGCTTGGAGGGGTACATCTACTTGGAAAATATAAGGTAAGTTCGCATACTGAACTTCAATCCATTGAACCCAAGGAAGATCAATGTAAATTCTGAACTCTTCACTTGGAACGTTTTCATAATCAAAATTAAGGGAGTATAAATTTGCTCCGTTATCCATGCATTGCTCCAATGGAGTGATTACTAAATTACTCAGCTGGCATTCTTGATTGCAATTCACTGGATCCATTTCGGTCCAACCGATACAAAACGGATCTTCCAAATCTATAATAGCAAATTCCAGGTCCATTCCATCTTCTAGAAAAGGGCCTACGGTAACTGGGGTATTCCCATAGTCGAAAGGACCATAAGTATTACCATTACCAATTACCATAAAGCCCATGCTGCCTGGAAATTCATTTTCAAAATTTAAGTCAACGAAAAATACTTCGTTGGGTGTACATGGTTGTGCAGTCGCGCTAACCTCGACAAAATTACATTGATCAAGTGGAGGGCATTCAACTATTAACTCAAAAACGAGCTCACATGAATTGTCCGCTTGAGGATTTCCCCAGATACCAAAGTCATTATTGGGTACTGGACCTACTGTCACGGGTAAGTCTGCAAGGCTAAAGTCAAATCTTAAATCATTGGTATAAAGCACAAAGGAATCACCTGTAATGTTTTCATAATCAAAATCTAAAGAATAATATACATCACCATTTTCATCACAAGAAATCAATTCTGTAACCGGATTATTCATCGTACAAATGACAGGACATGGACTTTCAACAAACGTACTGAGCGTACAATCTCCTGATCCGTCAAAAACGGTAATTTCAACAACCGGATCGAAATAAGAATAAATTGGTCCTACTAAGACAGGCAACTCAGTATCCTCATAAGAAAAGCCATAAATTTGATCTAAAAATTGTACGAAAAAAGTATCGGAGATACCTTCAAAAACGATATCAAGATCTACAAAAAATCCTCCATTGGGGAGACAAGGTTGGACAGAAGCATCTATGTCCGTTATTTCGCAAGAATTATTGACGTTGCTTGAATAACACAGCGCTCTAAACCCTAAACCCGTTCCACCAAATTGAAAACTTTCGATATTAGGTCCTGTGAAAATCAGTTCAAAGTCATTTCCAGATTGCGTTACCACTTCTTCGATTCTCAACATATATCCGCCTCCAAGTGAAACTGAATATTCTCCTACGTTTACAATATTGGTAGTTACGGCATTTCCATTATAATTGATTTTCAAATTTTGATCGAAAGTCTGTTGATCAGCTGGTCCACCAATATCAAATCTAACTTCATTTACATTGCCTGGGATTGCAGCAAAGTCATATAGCAATGAAGCATTGAATAAAACATTTGGGTATTCCGCCAAATCAGCAGTGCCATAATAACCCGTCTCTGGAAAAACAACCGCATCGTAATCCTGTAAGGTTACAAGGACGTTTGTACCAGCGCCTGATTGGATCACTTCGTCTCCCAAATTTGCAGGGAGAAAATATTCATATGGACTTGGCCAGCCTGGAAAACCTACACACTCATTTAA
>CALIAG010000341.1 GCA_938041325.1 uncultured Saprospiraceae bacterium
ATGAAAACATGGGTAAATTGAAAAAACTAATTGAAGAAAATACAACTAACTACTTCCCTATTCCGGCTGCAGAACCTGCTGAATTAAACTAAAGTAATTAAAAAGTAATGCAAGCATTCATTTCTTAAACCACATCTCAAAAACTGGCTTTATTCATCTTCGTCTTCAAATTCATCTTCAAACTCCAACGCATCTAGGTCTTCAATAATAGATAACACCCAATGAATCATTTTGATGCTTAAAAACTTAGCAATCCCGGCTTTTTTGCTGGCACTCTTCAAGACTTTTACTCGTTTATAACCAATATTATTTTCTTCTGCTATTTCAATATATTCATCCCACTCCTCATGAGAAATTCTATCAAATTGAGCTCTCATGATATCCATATCAGTCGGATCATTCATATCGTAATCTGGCATATAAAATGTTCTTTTTTAGTTTAAAGTTATTGCTTCATCATTACTTTTTTTCACCACGGATTTAAAGAGGATGAAGGAATCTGTGGTCGTATTTTTTTAACCACGAATTAAGGTAATTTTTTTCGAACGACTTGTGAAAAGATAAACCACGGATGTATGGATTTTTCTTTGGAACTAACCTATTCTTTATTTACGATTGTTCGTTCTTTAATCCTTCAATTCGTGGTCAACCTTTCTTCACGATCGTCCACTACCCCGTTAAAGCTATTTCTGCATCATTACTTTTTCCCCACGGATTTTAAGAGGATGAAGGAATCTGTGGTCGTATTTTTTTAACCACGAATTAAGGTAATTTTTATCGAACCACTTGTGAAAAGATAAACCACGGATGTATGGATTTTTCTTTAGAACTATTATTATTTATTTACGACCGTTCGTTCTTTAATCCCTGAATTCGTGGTCAACCTTCCTTAACGATCGTCCACTATTCCGACACAATTTCATAAAGCTTATACTCCCCCGTTTTTCCTTTCAGGGTTGTTTTAAACGAATTGTATTTTGGAAACAAATCTGTAATTTCTTGATAGGCTTCTTCTGATAATAACTGCTTCGTATTGAATTCTTTGTTGGCAGATTCGATTCGACTTGCATAATTGACATTATCACCGACAACAGCCAATTTTTTCATTTCTCCTGTATCAAATGGGCCTACAATAACATCACCAAAATGGATTCCTGCTCTAATTTCGAATGCTGTATTAAAGTTTTCTTTTAAATAAGTATTGAACGTGACTAAATTTTCCCTCATTCCTTTAATGGCCTCAACAGCATCCAAAACAGAATTGTTCTTTTTGTTGTATAATCCAAAAATGGCCAGAATCCCATCACCAGCAACATCACTTATAAAACCATGATTTTTTTGAATAGTTGCATTCATGATGCGATAATATCGATTCAAAACATGGACGATATCATAAGGAGGAAACTTTTCTGCAAAAGAGGTATAGTTAACGATATCAGTAAATACAATGGTTAGTTTTTGCTGGCTGCCAAGTGCGACTTTCGAATCTGGTGAAAATTGCTCAGAGATGATATCCATATCCAATTTGTCAGATACCATTCTGCGAATTGATACGTCCCCAGTTATTTTGGTTTGACAAGCCAATCGGACTTCAATGGGGAAATTTAATTTTTCTGCAATTAACTGTTCTTCTGTATTTCGAGGATTGCAATTTTCAATGCCTTTCATTACACTAACTCTGCAAGTAGAACACTTTCCTTGTCCTCCGCATGCATGCGTATGATTTACATGTGCAGCCAAGTTAGCCTCCAATATCGTTTGATCTTCCAAACAAGTAATGGTGTTCTGCTCTTTGAATAAATTGATTTTATGAGATTTGGTCTTTGTCATTATTTTATTCCTCTATTTTATAGAAGCCTACAATTTGTTGAATACAAAATTATTTTTGGTGCAATAGCTAAAACTAACGATTGTTTCTTTATGCGAAAAAAATACCTGTATTTTATTTGAAAAAATAATTAAAAAACTAGAGGACTAGTTCAAGATGTAAGTGCTAAAAATGAATTCTAGAATGATAAGAGGGATTCCACCAAACAACATTATTTTCCCAATTTGTCTAGTTGGATCATTATAGATGAAATAATTATTTCCATCCGCATCTGTATTTTTTCCAAATGCAAGATAATAACTCATTCCCAGCCCCGCGAGGACTAACAAAATATTAATAAAAAGACCGAAAACAATGCAGGCAGCAGAACAGAGCATCCAGACCCAATTCCCTGGTTCACCTTTTTGGGTTTGCACCAAGCTTTGCTTTCTATAATTTTCAATGACTTCATTCTTTATCTTAACACCTCTCCCGTCAAGAATTTTTTGTGCGATGTAAACATCCTCAATGGTCCAATCTTCTTGATTTTGAAATATTTCTTCTAGTTCTGAATTTTCAAATTGGTTTAAGTAATGTTCTGCTACTTCCTCTAATTCTAACTTTCCAACCTGTTGCCGAATTACTTCATTCACTTTTTTAAAATCAACTGAAGCTATTTTAAGTACTGCTTTTGGAATAAGCCCATCACCAACTATTGCAGTATCAATTATGGTTTGAGAAGATTCTAACGAATAATCGATGTTGTTGTCTTTTAAGAGTTGAACAAAGCTTTGGGCTTCTTCTAAGTTTATAAAATCTCTGTAGAATTCGAATTTTGATTGATTGGCTTTAGCTAAATGTTCATCTAAAGGATTCTGCATTTTTAAGTTTTATTGATTGATGGTAATTTATTCAGGATTTATGCCATACGCTACTAGGAAAAAGAAAACCAATTAACCCAAGAACTATAAAAAGAAAAGGAAATCCATAGGTCCAGCCTTTTGAATTTATTTTAGCCTTTTTGAATTTTTTATTTGGATAGATAATTGGTATGTTATCACCTTTTCTGTAAAAAAACCTATTCGAAGATTGTTTGATTTCTACTTGCACATTTTCTCCGGTTTCAGTTTTAAATTCAACTACTGGATAAAATTGATTCTTATTTTTGATTCTTTCTTTGACTTCCAATACCACTCCAGTGGTTGTTTCCCAACTCAATTGTCTAACCATATTTGTTGCCAAAATACATATGCCAAAACCAATAAAAATAATGAACAATATTTTAGGAGTAGTGAATAATTCATTCATTGTGTTTCTCTTTGACATTGAAAGCGGGATTTTTATCCTTATCCTTTAATTTATTGATGACCAATATCATCCTATCCTGATCATTTTTTTTTCAAACGGTATTAAGCTATGATGTATCAATGCTTAATATTCTTTGTTTTTTTTGAAACAGGTATTTAAAACCGTTCTTTCGAATCCTCAAGCATCCAAATTTTGTCTGTTAGATTAAATTCTTCAAATAGCTGTTTTGCTTCTTCAACTGTCCATTTTGTCCATTCTGGATTCAAATGATTTCCATACCATTTTTTTGAAAATTTCCAGATATTCTCAATGGGTTGAATATCCCCTTTTTGGATATCATGTCTCTCTGTCCATTCATCAATCTGTTTTTCATTTTCAAAAACCAACATATTGCTACAGGTATAAATCACATTGTCCCAGGCATTTTTCATTGGTATCGGAAAATGGATGTAGTAATTTTTTTCTTGAATTTCACCATCAATGATATTGATTTCGATTTGTTTGGTTTCCGCACCGATGGTCGTAATAATTTTCACGTCCTCTTCTATTAATGCTGCAACTCCAAGTGAACACCATGCACAATTCCCCCACCATTGACCTCTTTCTGATTTCACGTAAAAATTTGTTGGAGCCAATGAAAATGGATGAATAACCCAAATCTTAGGTTCCTTTGGATGAAGCACCACTCCGTGATATTCTTGTAAATCATACAAGCCTTTCACTATTTCATTTTCTTCAACTTGAAGAATTTTACTTAGTTTTTCAACGTTGGGTGCTATTCCATTTTCAATTATTCCTAGGAGTATGGTATAATGTAGCGTTGAGTTTGTGATCATTTTTTTTTGAAATTTTAATATTGAGCAAACCCTAAGCTCATGTGCAGTCTGACTTTTAAGTGCGTTAGAATATGCTCATCTTCTCAGGTATATTTATCTCTTCTCAAATTCTTTGTCAAAGTACTTTAATGCCTTAATTCTAGCTTTCTCATACTCTTTATCTCGTTCAAAAGGATTAAAGGTTCACTTTTCGTAGAAATTTAATTTCACCAATTCCAACTCATCTTTTCTTATACAAATAAATATAATTCTCCGTCTTCGGCTTATTATTCTGCGCATCCTGTCCATAGAAATAATCCGTCCTCACCGGATTAATAATATCTGCTAAAGCTAT
>CALIAG010000342.1 GCA_938041325.1 uncultured Saprospiraceae bacterium
ATTTTATGAATGAAGGAAAAATGAAAGAAGCCATCGCCATTTTCGATCTTAATGCAAAACAATTTCCGGAATCCTGGAATGCTTTCGACAGCCTAGGAGAAGCTTATCTTAAAAATGGAAACAAAGATTTAGCAGTTGCAAACTATAAAAAATCGATCAAGCTCAATCCCGATAATAAAGAGGGCATTAAGATCCTGAAAAAGATTAAATAATTTTATAGGATTGAAAATGGTTCCGGAGCTCTTGGAGGTCCGGAACTTTTTTTATTAAAAAAATACCAGTACATTTTTTTTCAATATTGTCCTCATTAGGATAAACATGGGATCTTAAAAAACTTTACTTTTGTAGCTTTGTTATTCAGGACAACTAAAAGTAAAATTCAAAAGACACCATGAGTCACAATATCAATCATGCGTCAGAAGAGATGCCTTATTTTATACGACCTTCCTTGAATCTCGATGCAAAAGGAAAGGAAGCTGCTTATCAAAAGGCGGCTATGGAAATCAAAGCAATGCTTCACGGTGAAGACAATATGTTTGTGAAAATGGTAACCATCAACAGTCTTCTGAAAATTAATTTGCCTTATGCCTATTGGGTTGGATTCTATTGTGTGAATAATGAACGCCTTACAGTAGGTCCATATCAAGGGACTATCGGCTGTGTTCATATTGAATTTGGGAAAGGGGTCTGTGGGGGAGTAGCTGTAACTAAACTTACGAAAATTGTTGAGGATGTAACCATTCTTTCAGAAGGAGAAGATCATATTTCTTGTGATCCCAATTCTCAATCCGAAATAGTAGTCCCTGTTTTTGATAAAAATAAAAACCTAATCGGCGTTTTTGATATGGACAGTAGCACTAAATCTTCTTTTGATAAGATTGATCAAAAATACCTGGAGCAAATTATGGCAGATGTTTTTGAAGTAGACGATCTGATTACAAGTTATCAATAGACCTTTTTCTAAATTAGGTATTTCTAATTTTCAACCTTTTCCTTCTTTTCCAATCCCAGAACAACTTGTTCCAATTCTCCAAATAAGGTGCCTTCAAAACCGATTACATAATTGTAAAGCAGATCAGAATTGGCCGAACCTATAAAGCCGCCAAAGTTACTGCTGATTACAATCGCAGCTTTGTGATTGGGATAATACCAAACGCAATTTGCACCTCCCAGTGATCCACCATCATGACCAAAGCGAACTTCTCCTGTGGTTAAACGCATACTTGCCAAACCACCGGCTTCTCCTATATAATCAACCTTGTGTTTCTTTTTTCCTTCTTCATTTACTGTAAAAGGCGTATACTTTTTCATTTCAGCCAATGAACTTTCCGAAATTAATTTACCATTAAACAAAGCGTGAATAAATTGAAGATAGTCATGTGGAGAAGCCATCATCGCATCATGCGCGATACTGATTACATCGAAGTTTCTTTGCACCTTCGAAATGTTTTGCAACTCCCCATTTCCTTTGATATCTAAATAGGTATTTACCAATGTTTTAGGAGCAGGATATCCTTCTTCGTTTTTATAGAAAGTGTTTTTTAAATTCAATTTATTAATGATTCTTTCACTCACCAAATCTTCGTGCTTTCTTCCCGACGCTTCGTCCATAACCAAAGCAAGTAAAACAGTATTAGTGTTTGAATAGGACACTCTTTCATTTGGCTCGAAGTCCGCTTTCTTTTTGCGAATGTTATCCAAATAGTATTCTGTATCGAAATCTGCCATTAAATTATTGAAATAATCAGTGATGTGCTTTGCATTGTCTATAATATCCGGAATTCCAGAAGTATGACCAATTAAGTTTCTTATGGTTGCAGAATTGTAATTGGGAATGGTTCCATACTTTTCAACAGGTAGGTAAGTAGAGATGGTCTTGTCTAAATCCAATATTCCCTCTTCTACCAAAGTCATTGCAGTAGTGACCATGTAAGTCTTCGCAACGGAGGCGGAGTGAAAGGAATGATTTACCGTCAATGGAATGTTGTTTTCAATCTGAGCAACACCAGATGTACCCAGCCATAAACCATCAGCTTCAGTGTGAATGGCGACTGAAATTCCTGGCATTCCTTTCTTCACATAATTGTCAATGATAACTTGAATAGAATCCGCTAATGGATGTGATTTGTTGTACTTGTCATGCAAAGGTTCCGTGTCATAGACTGCAACCGTTGCCTCTCGATGACAAGAAGATAGAAAGAATAATATTAAAAAACCAGTAGTAAAAAAGGGTTTAGTTTTCATCGCTTGAATATATTCTGCTTCCTAGATGTAAAAAAGAATGGGGCAAAGATTTGAAATCTCTTGAATAAGGAGTTTCAATCAAATAGTTGTATTTCAGAAAAGGACTTGTACCGAATTTGTAATCTCCTTTGGTATTATAACCTGCACCCATGCTCGCGCCATAAATTATGGCACCAATCCCTTTATCTTTTGCTCTTTTGTAAGTCCCTTCTTTTGAGAGTTTAAGAACAGGCGTTGGTTTAAAATTATGGATGTATCCAAAGGCAAGTGAAGTTTCTCCAATCAAGCCTGCTTTGTTTTGAACTCTTGAGATGAATTCTGTTTTTATATAAACAGAACTGCTCAAATGTTTGTGGACATAAAATCCCAATTGAATTCCTTGATGTAAGGTTTTGGATTTATTGGAAGAATAATTGAATTCAGTTCCAATTGCAATTCCCATGTTCAAAGGCTTTTGAATAACCTTACGAAAAGGCAGGCCAATGGAATGGGTGAAAATAGAGATAGAGATAGGATGCCGTTCAAAGAATCCATCTTGTCCGAAGATACTAGAAGGGATGGCTAGGAATACCAAACCCCATAGCACCTGTTTTATTGTTTTTGTCATGTATTGCTTCATATCTCTTACAAAGAAAGAGAATGATTAGCAAACTTCATTGTAAAAATTGGACATCTTGACTTGGAGAGGAATGGCAGAACACGATTTATAAGATGAACGATCCCGAAGGGTGAATGAGTGATCCCAAAGGGTGGATGTACCAAAGTACATCCAAACGAGTGAACGCGCAGCGACCCTTATGCATCAAAATGCATCCAAGAGCGTGAACCGCTAGCGGCTTCTTGTGAATCTCTAATTTAAAGCTTAAAATCCTGTTCAGACAAAAAAGCAGAACACGATTTATAAGATAGGTAAGATAATCAGGATACGTTCGATCGTCCCATCTTGAACATCCAAAACATCTTAAAAATCCTGTTCAGACAAAAAAATGGCAGAACACGATTTATAAAATAAGTAAGATAATCAGGATACGTTCGATCGTCCCATCTTGGACATCCAAAACATCTTGAAAATCCTGTTCAGACAAAAAAGAAATCAAAGTTTTTAAACCAAAAAATTAATCTAACGCAATCGATACCTCACCCCTGTGAATAGCCCCAATTGCGAGTTATTCCTGATTGAAGAGAATAAATCTGATTCTTGCGAAGGATTAGAAAATCGTTCCGAAGAAGTAGAGGTCAAATGTAAAAAGCGCAATTCCGGTTGCAATAGAAGCGACCACCTTTTATTCAAATTGTATTCCAGACCAATGGAAAAAGAAGATTCGAAATAATGGTTTCGAGCTTGATTTTCAAATTGACCATCTAAATCGTATTTCAATGATTCGTTTTGAATATCAAGATCTGCACTATTCCGACTTGGAGAGGAAGCAGAAGGTGAAGCAGAAAGCCCAATTCTAGGGGCTAAATTCATCGCAAATCCTGCGGAAGCAATCAAGTTTAATTTTGGTTTAGCAGTTTGGAAATTGATTCTTATTGGTGTTTGAAGATAATTTATTCTTCTATTGATATAAATGTTGGATTCAAAACTATTTGCATTGGCAGTTAAGGCGTCTTCAGTAATACTTGCATTGAAAGAAGAAAAGGCAAAAGCGGAATAAGGGTTCAAACTAAAGTTTATGAAATTAGGATCAGTCGAAACGATAATAGTAGGATCGAAAGAACCGCTTGCCACAGTTTGAAAGCGCTCCTGATGTACTTTACTGCCAAGACCGAAGGCTACAGACCAGTTTTTATTCAAACGATAATCTGCCATAACTCCTGCAGACCAAGCATCAGAAAATGTTGTAACTGGTGCTATGCTATAAGAATTATTCACTCCGGCGCCATCTGGAAAGTCACTTAAATAAAGTCCTTGATCATCTTGAGATCTGCTAGCAATACTTTGAAGGTCTTTTTGAAGACCGAAATATGCGATTGCCGACCATTTGTTTTTTCGTTTATTTTTTAATGGTTCAACAGCTTCCCATGCAAAATCCTTTTTATCTGCTCCAGCTTCAGCTAAAATAACGGTGGATGGAATGGCGTTAAAAAGATCAAAGAAATTGATCACTTCTTTTTCTTTTAAACCAGGTTCAGTTGGAGTTTCTTCTTCAATTATTTGAACTACATCTTCAAGTTTTGATTCAATTAAATTAGAATTGTCTTCGATTAAATCAATAGCTTTTACCTCTTCCTTTTTTGATTGAACTTGTACCATTACAGGAACCTTTGTGGTCCTAGAATTACTTATCTCTGATTGAAAGTTATTAGGAAAAGGCTTGGTTGAATTGGAATTATTTTTTGCTGTATTTATAGATTCATCTAATTGATTTAAGCTTGAAGGAGAACTATTTTCAGAGTTTATTTTTGTTGAATTTTCAATATCTAAAATAGAAGCATTGTTGTCATTGCGTTCAGCTGAGTTGGCAGCTTGATCTGAAACAGCATCTTCTTTTGATAAAGTTTGGTTTGGTTTTTTAAGTTCTTTTGTCAATTCTTCAATTTGAGTCCCTTGGTTCGCAATCTGCTCGTTCAAAGTATCAATGTCATTTTTATAACTACAAAAACCTACCAGCAATAATAGCAGCAATGCAGCGGCAGCAGATCCCCATTTCCACCAAGCCACAATTCTACGTTTGCGTTTTGGCTTTTCCGGAATGTTTTGCTCCAGTTTTTCCCAAAAACCATCAGAGGGTTCTTCTCCATATTCATGAAGAGAACGTTGAAAAAAGGATTCCAACTTATCCTTATGTTCGTCTCTTTTCATTTTATAAAATTAAGTTATTACATTTTTTTCGAGCATCGACCGCAATACGGATTTTGCTCGGGACAATTGTGATTTAGAAGTGCTGGTTGAAACACCAAGCTGTTCTGCAATTTCTTTATGAGAATATCCTTCTATCACGTACATATTAAAAACCAGTCTATAGCCTTCTGGCAATTGCTGGATCATATTGATCAAAGCTTTTTCACGAAACTTGCTGAATAAATCATCATCTACTCTATATTCATTCGCAAGCGTATCAATTTCCACATCGCTAAAAAGTTTTTTCTTCTTTCGAATATGTTGCAAGGCTACATTTACCACCACTTTACGCATCCAACCTTTAAACGATCCTATCGGCCGATATTGGTATAAGTCTGTATAAATCTTGATAAAACCGTCTTGCAAAAGATCTTCTGCTTCCATTGAATCAGTCGAATACCTCAAGCAAACCCCGAAAAGCAGACGTTTGTACTTTTGGTAGAGCTGATTTTGGGCGGTTCTATCCCCCTTTTTACAGCGTTCAATTAATATTTCATCTTCTGGATACAAAAATTGGCCTTTTGTTTAACATAGAATTAATAATCCTGCCTTTGTTAAAAGACAGTTTTTTCACTTCATCGTCGTATAATAAGTGCAAATTAAGACTTTGAGGTTGCACCCTCTAATTAATTTTTTTGAAAAACTCCATAAGAGTACTAATTTACAGTCTTATTCAGTATTTAGTAGTGAGTGTACCTAGTACTTAGTTCAAGTACTAAATACTAAATACTGAGTACTAAGCACTAAAACTAAACCACTATATGAATATCCAACACACTGTTACAGATCGATTTTTAAAATATGTTAAAATAGATACACAATCTGATCCTACTTCTAAAACATTTCCATCTACGGCCAAACAAAAAGACTTGGCAAAAATCTTAGTAGAAGAGCTTTTGGAAATAGGGATAAGCGATGCAGCAATGGATGAAAATGGATACGTCTACGGGACCATTCCTTCCAATACCACTAAAGAGGTTCCTGTTATTTGTTTTTGTTCCCACATGGATACTTCACCAGATAGCAGTGGGACGAATGTAAAACCCATCATTCACAAAAACTATGATGGTTCTGATTTAGTATTACCGGACGACGAAAGCCAGATTATTAAAATGTCTGAGCATAAAGATTTGCCGGCGCAACTTGGTAACGATATTATCACTGCAAGTGGCACAACACTGCTTGGAGCCGACAACAAATCCGGCTTAGCAGAAATCATGGATGCCGCTCATTTTTTTATAAATAATCCAGAAGTAAAACACGGAACGATAAAAATCCTTTTCACACCAGATGAGGAAATCGGAAGGGGAGTAGACCATGTAGATTTGAAAAGACTCGGTGCTGACTTTTGTTACACAGTTGATGGCGAAACGCGGGGTAGTGTAGAAGACGAGACTTTTTCTGCTGATGGTGTAAAAATCGTTGTTCACGGTGTGAGTGCTCATCCAGGTTTTGCAAAAGGAAAAATGGAATCTGCCATTAAAATGGTTGGAGAAATTGTAGCGGCGTTACCAAAAGAGCGGGCTTCCCCGGAAAGCACTTCTGACCGACAAGGTTTTATTCATCCTGTAAAAATAGGAGGATCGGTAGAAGAGGCTTTTGTACAATTTATTGTTCGTGATTTTGATGACGAAGGATTAGTTGCACACGAAGAAGAGTTGAAAGAAATAATGAATAAAGTACTTGCAAAATACCCCAATTCTAAAGCCGATTTTATCGTTACGGAACAATACCGAAACATGAAGAAGATTTTGGATAAGCATCCGCAAATTGTGGAGTATGCCATCGAAGCGATTAAGCGATCAGGTATGGAGCCGAAGCCATCTAGAATCAGAGGAGGGACCGATGGATCAAGGCTTTCTTTTATGGGCTTGCCTTGTCCGAATATTTTTGCAGGAGAACATGCTTTTCACTCCAAACATGAATGGGTTTCTGTCCAGGATATGGAAAAAGCGGTGGAAATGATTATCAATATTTGTATCCTTTGGGAAGAGAACGCGGCTTGATTTAAATAATTTTATAGAGTAAGAGAAGCAATCTCTTAATTGAAAATTACTTCTTTTTGACGTGTCTTTGATACTTTGAAAAAGGACTTATGTCGTAAATTGAGTCAGTGCTTTTAATTCTAAATTGAAGGTTTGAACGAATTTTTTTTATAAAAATTTTTAAAAAAGTCCTTTCTGGAGATAACCTTCCAAAAGATATTATCGTTAAATTAGAGGAAGGGAAAGCCTTTGATGCAATATTTGGTGTTTTTTTGAGTCATTGATTTATGCCTTTGGTCGATAAATTGTTCGATTTTTTGAAAACGGAATCGAAATAAGACCTAGAATACAAGCATTGGCAAGCTTAAAATTACACTAGAAGGGCATCTGTAAACCATTTAATACAATCAATATGAAGCTTTTAATTTTAGTTTATCTACTGCCTTTCTTCCACGTTGTGCCACCCGGCGAAGCAAATAATGAAAAAGACATTGTTGGAATTTATTATACCTCTGATAAAAGCGGACAGATTGAAGTATACGAATTGGATGGTAAATATTATGGGAAAGTTCTTTCTGGAAACAACATCAAAAAAGATGTACACAATCCAGATCCTTCCTTGAGAGAGCGATTGACTTTAGGAATCAATATTCTGAAGGATTTTGAATTTGATGGTCTATATAACTGGAAAGGAAAAATCTATAATCCGGAAACCGGTAAAACCTATAAAGGAAAAATCTGGCTTGAATCAGAAAAGAAGAAACTCAAACTTCGAGGATACCTTGGGTTTTTCTATAAAACCGTTGACTGGGAAAGAGCCGAATAAGGCATCTTTATATTCAATTTAATTCAAATATTTTTGTAAATTTAAGTCTAATCGTAACCCATACGAGTCAACACACCTATTCTCATCTACTGATTTTTTACTAATTATTACCGGCATCGGAATAAAATTCAATTTTATTCTATTTAGTTCGTTATATATATAACATAATTGTCATATTTACGTAACTCTTTATCAGGTTAGTAGTTCTTTTTTAATCTCAACTACTCAAATCTAAATTCAAACTTACGTAGCATATTTCAGGCTGAATATTGGGACATTAACAGCACCTTAACTTACCTAAAGGCTCTTTACTTGTCTTTTTAGTAATCCAATAGAACAAGAAATTATATATATATCATTATTAATCCAGAGCATAAATTATTTATCATGAGAATTATTTGCATATCAGTCGCAATACTTTGTTCTTCTCTAAGTACGGCTACCCTTGCACAAACAGCCCAACTGGAAGGCTATGTTTTTGAACAAGACAATAGAGGCTACATACAAAACGTAGACGTTAAAATTTTAGATAAATCTTCCAGAGCAGTGGTTGCTCAAACGACCACAAATGCAGATGGAGTCTTCAAGACGGATTTGCCCTTGGGAAAGGAATATGAAGTAGTTGCGGAGAAAAAATTGTTTTTCAAAAAATCGCAATTCGTTTCAACGAAAGAAATAAAAGAAGGAGCAAAAGTTTATGCTAAGCTAGAAATGGAAAGAAAGCCTGGTTATATCTTCGATGTTACTATTGCGGAACCAAGGAATGGCAATAACGAAATGACCGTCAATGCAATCGATAGTGCTAGAATTGATATTTATAACAATACTACTTTCAAGGAAGAATTGGTTTTAGACAATTGGCCTCATCCAACTTTCAAGTTTTCTTTTGAACAAGGCAATCATTATACAATCTTGATCCGCCGGGATGGATACTTTAATAAAAGAATTGAAGCTTACGTAAACGTAGAAGGATGCATTCTTTGTTTTGATGGATTAGGTACTGTTGAACCCGGAGTTACTGACGTCATGTCTCATGGCAATGAAATGGGGACCTTTCTCGCTAACATTGAACTGGAGCCATTGGCTTTAAATAAAACATTTGTCTTAGAAAATATTTATTACGACTTTGACAAGTGGGACATTCGCAAAGATGCGGCTTATGAGTTGGATAAATTGGTCGGTGTATTAAAAGACAATCCTGCAGTATCTGTAGAGTTGGGATCCCATACGGATTCAAGAGGATCGGACAGCTATAATATGACTCTTAGTCAAAAAAGAGCCCAGGCAGCTGTAGAATATATTTTAAATACTGGTGTGATAACAAGTAAAAATATTTCTTCCAGAGGGTATGGTGAAACGGTCGCAGTTAATGGTTGCCGCAATGGGGTAACTTGTGGAGAAGAAGAACATCAGAGAAATAGAAGAACAGAATTGAAAATAACAGGTATCGATGAAATAGATCCATTAGAGAACAAAAGCTTGAAAGAAATAATTGAAGAAGAAAGATTGTTGAACGAAGTGCTCAATCAAGAGGTTCGCCGTTTTACGAACTAGATTGTATTTCATAGAGCAAAAGCAAAGCACGGATGCACGGATTTTATTCTGTGCATCCGTGGTTTTTTCTTAACCAAGTACGAGTTTTCGAGTTCCCGGTTTCAAAACATTCCGCAACCAATTGACCAACAACTTCTTAAAAAATAAGGTCATTTGTAAAAGCAGTTTTGGCCAAGTAATTCCTCCTGTCGCCAACTGAATTCCCCAGCTCAATATTTTCTTAATAAATTTAAATGTAGAGCTAACCGACTTTGAAGATCGGTCCAAGCCATTGAGTCTTTCTTCCAATTGTACCAGTGCTAGCTGAGCATTTTGAGCGGTCGTTTTTTGCTCATCAAATTGAAAAGGTTTAGCTAACTGAGGATCTAAATCAGTCATCGGGAAGTCAGTCCTTTTACCAAATATAAAATCCATACTTTGAAAAAAGAGTTGACCAGTCTCTCTTATCTCGTCATAAATTAATCGAATAAAACTTTTGAAAAATTGAATGGTTTTTTCGATGCCCCGTTTTAAAATTTGAATCAATCGGCCTATTCCTTTCCCAATAAAACGCAACAAACTTTTTTTCCCGCGGTAAGCATTTGTATCACTTGTTTCTTCATGTTCAGCTAGTGCAATTTCCAATTGTTGGCCAGCACCTTTCTTTTTAATTTCTTGTAATATTTTTTCGCTAGATAGGATTTGAGGAGGATCCTGTTTATAGTTTTTTGACAATTCATTCAGTAGATAAGCAATGTTTAAAACCCAATATGATTTTCCGGTGTTTTTAAGTTTGGCCATCACATACTTCAAGCGTAAACCTGGAGTATCCTCGATTAAATCAGCAATGGATTCAAAAGTTTTGATTTTAAATTTACTATCCAATTGGCCGTTGTAATAGCCTTTTGTCCATTGCGTCAACTGGACCAATCTGATTAGAAATTTGTTGTATTCCTCTTTTGAATTTTGTCTTAAAAAATCTTGGTTCTTTTCAGTGAAAACTTGCTGCTTGATTTGTTTGTAAAAAGGAGTGCTCAAAGACTTTTTGAGTTTGGCTTTAAATTTAAACTTCAATCCCTTTACTTTCCCTTCGAGGATTTTTAGTTTTCTAACTTGCGTTTGAATTTCCAGCTGCTTTTTGCGAATTTTCTGATCTGCAAAGGCTTTCTCTTTTACCAATTCTTTTTCCTGATCTGCGATGCGTTTTTTCGTTTTGTCTATTTGAATTTGAGCTCCGATTTTAAATTTGAAAAAATCAGCATACTCTTTTTTGTATTTTTTTAATAAAAGACTTGGAAGCCATTTTTCTAGTTGAGTGAAATAGTTATCCAGCTTTTTGAGCGCTTTCTCTAAGTCAACAGTGTTTGATAATAGATGTGATTTTAGTTGTTTAGTGATCCCAATAATTTTTTTCTTCTCAGGCAAATGCAAAAAATGACTGCCCATTTCCAAGACGGATCGTTGAACCCTTTTTTGACTTTCTACAACTCTCAATATCAAACGATCATTATTTCGTTTTAGGTTATTCAAGTTGCTATTGATGCCTTTTTGAATGCTTAATTGGTTCTTTAAAAACGCCTTTTCCTCTTTTAGAACCTCCTTTATTTTATGCCTTATTTTATCTTGTTTTGTTACAATCAGACTTTTATAATTCATTAAAGGCGAAGAGGCATTTCTGATTGAATTCTTTTCCAAATGATTGAGCTGCTTGTTTAATCGCTTTTCTATTTTTCTGTTTTCAATTTCATGATCAAACTCTCCTTTCTCTTCAAGAGTTTCTTTTTTTAAGAATGGATGCAAGTGTACATCATCAAATTCAAAAGTAACAAGTTGCTCATCCAATTGGCCACTTCGAGCAATGAGTGCTACGAGCTTCGGAATATTATTGATGGTGTTGAGCAGGAATAAAGAATCGGGACTGGAATGTGTCCATTTTGAAATCTTATTGAATTTGTTTAGAATATTTTTAGACAAAGCTTCGGAAGGATGAGCATTGCTCAGTCCCAAACAATTCAATCTATAAATAAGAATTCGTGTGCAAAGGTTGCGTTCTCCGATTTCAGGAAAAACTTCAAATTTTAATTCCCCCCCGAAAGCACAAAGTTGAGAAAGAAAAGCCAATTCTATCGGATCTAGGTAACCAGGATATTCTTGGAATAGATCTATTTTGTGGTCTTTTAAAAAGTCCAATTGAGTGTATTCTTTTCTAAAAAGACCGATTGCTCTTTTCACGGAAGAAACTGGTGTTTTTAGAAAACCCAAAGCCTTGAGCAGTTGTTTTATTTGGTGGACACGCGAGGCATTTTGCTGATCAAGCAAGGTATTGGGAACCAGTTTTTTCCAAGGGCTTTTGGACATGAATTTGGTGTATTAGAGGTAATAACTTTACAATTTACTAAATCTCGAATTATTCCTGTCTTCATATGTAAATTTTGTTTCATAGAACTTATATCCACTCTGCTAAAAAATCCTATTTTGTGGCAAGAATCTTAAACTATGTCAGTAAGCATAAATATTCCAGAAACGACCAAAAAGAGAGTAGTGATAGTGGGCGCGGGCTTTGCAGGATTGAATTTAGCTAAGAAATTAGTTAAAAGTGATTTCCAAGTTGTGCTCATTGACCGCAATAATTTCCATCAATTTCAACCTCTTTTTTATCAGGTAGCGATGGCTGGTTTGGAACCCAGTTCTATTTCTTTTCCTTTGCGGAAACTATTTCAGAATAACAAGAATGTGCTTATTCGAGTGACAAAGGTTGATGAAGTAGATCCAGTAAATCAAATGATTTCAACAAGCTTAGGCAAATTGCATTATGATCATTTGGTATTGGCTATGGGAGCAGATACCAATTTTTTTGGCAATGAAAATGCTGCAAAAAATGCCATTCCTATGAAATCGGTAGGAGAGGCTTTGTACTTGCGAAATGAGATTCTCTCGGATTACGAAAAGGCAATTACGGAAGGGGATTATGATACACGACAAGGTTTGATTGATATCGCAATAGTAGGAGGGGGGCCAACTGGAGTTGAGATTGCAGGAGCTTTGGCGGAAATGCGGAACTATATTTTACCAAAAGATTACCAAGAATTGAATCACAAGGAAGTTGATATCTACCTCATACAGGGAGCAGGTCAACTACTGAAAGGAATGTCAGAAGCGGCTTCTCAAAAGGCAGAAGAATTCTTGACTTCTATGGGGGTAAAAGTCATTAAAAATACACGGGTGACAGATGTCGATGGAGAGTATGTCCATACCAATACTGGTGAAAAATTACAATGTAAAAAAGTGATTTGGGCAGCGGGAATTTGTGCGAATAAAATAAAAGGCATGCCGGAAAGTACCCTTACTTATGGCAGCAGAATTAAAGTAAACCGCACGAATCAAGTGGAAGGATTTACAAATATTTTTGCAATTGGAGATGTAAGTTATATGGAGGAGGAAGCTTTTCCAAAAGGCCACCCGCAAGTGGCTCAAGTTGCGATTCAACAAGGGAAATTGTTGAGTAAAAATTTGAAACGACTAGAAAAAAAGGAAGCCCTAAAAGAGTTTTATTACAAGGATTTAGGAAGTATGGCAACGATTGGTCGCAATCGGGCTGTGGTGGATTTGCCTTCTTTTAAAACACAAGGATTCTTCGCTTGGATCATCTGGTTGATCGTTCATTTGTTTTCTTTAATCGGAGCGAAGAATAAGTTATTTGTATTTATAAACTGGGTTTGGAATTATTTGTCTTATGATCAATCTCTGCGTTTGATCATTCGGCCAAAAGATAGAAAGAAGGGAAAAAAAGGATCTGCAGCATAAAAAAATAGAGCGACAAATTGCCACTCTATTTTAATGTAAATTAATGAGATGATATCTTATTTACTTGCTACAAGGATTACCTTCAATTCAAACTCATCGTAAATCGTTTTGTCTCCTAAGTCATCGAAGAAAGATCCGCTACCATATTTAACATCAAAATCTGAGCGGTCAATCGTAATATCAGCTACTGCTTTTGCATCTTTTCCATTTGCAGAAACGATTGCATTGAACTTGATAGGTTTAGTGGTTTCTTTGATAGTCAAATCACCATTGATTTTATACTCTCCTGCTTTTCCTCTTGAGATAACTTTTGTAATAGTGAAATTAGCAGTAGGGAATTTTTCAACTCCAAAAAAGTCTCCTGATTTTAAGTGGCCTTCCAATTTGCCTTTCATTTTTCCTTCCAAATCAGTAACCGCTATGCTTGCCATGTCGAGTACAAAATTACCACCGGTTAATTCTGTTCCGTCAAACTCAAGATTTCCTTCTTTTACAGAAAGGGTTCCAGTATGTTGACCAGTCACTTTGTAACCTGTCCAGTTCACTACAGAGTTGGCAACGTCCACTTTTAGGGTGTCTATTTCAGTAGGAGTGGTAAATGCTAAGCCGAAAAATGCGACTACAGCTAACATTGATAAAAATAGATTTGATTTTTGCATTTTAATAGTATTTTAAATTTTGTAAAAGTTTAATTTTAAAAAGTTTAGACAATTAATGTCTATACATCTAATGGGCCAAAAAAACTAGCCTCGAATTTTATCCAATAAGTTATTAAGTTGAATGGCTTCTTTTTTCGTCAAAGGCATATTATTCTCTTCAAATTCTTGATCCAGGGCCTCGCTTGCATTATTGACCAAGGTCATTCCTGCTCTTGTAATAACGATATCTACTCTGCGTCTATCTTTGCTACATGATTGCCTTTCGACCAAGCCCTTCTGCACTAGTTTTTCAACAAGTCTGGAGCTGTTAGACATTTTGTCAATCATTTTTTCTGTCAATTCCTTCACCGTTGCTGGTTCAGGATGTTTGCCTTTTAGTATCCTTAGAATATTGAATTGCTGCCAAGAAATATTAAAAGGCTTCAATAAACCATTCGTTTTTTGAGTGAATTTGGTAGCAGTTAATACCACATTCAAGTGAACCTTATGGAATTCATTTTTGAATTTTTTCTGTTGTAACTCTTCCTCTATTTTCATTAATTCTAATTTCATTACAAATATATGTATATACATTAAATGTTGCAACATTTAGATAACATCTTTTCGATAATTTTGTTTTTAAAATGAAAAATATAGTTTGTGAAAAGTAAACTCGGCTAGAAAAGACCAGATCTGAAAGGCAAGATTTTAAGTGAATAAGTCCCTGAACTCATTCATCCTTCAGTTAATAGCATTCACACAATTTGCCTTGTGAAAGCTGTTCATGACCAGTATATTGAGTTAAATTTTTTGTGTTAGAGCTGGTGGAAACATCAGGTTCTTTCAACAAGAACGGGCAGTTCACCTGTTTGTCAATACTCATGGTTTTGATGAACAGGTTTTTTTATTTTAGGGATCGACCAAGGAATGTTTTACCACGGATAAAAGGATTA
>CALIAG010000343.1 GCA_938041325.1 uncultured Saprospiraceae bacterium
ATGTCAGCAGGCGGAGGTTTTTCTTTTTGATGAGCCCTTTGTAGGAATTGATGTTACTACAGAAGAAAAAATAATTCAAATCCTGAAAAAATTAGCTGCTGATGGGAAAACGCTTTTGGTCGTTCACCATGATTTATCTACTGTGGATGATTATTTCGACAAGGTCATTTTATTGAACCAACGGCTAATAGCTTGTGGAGATACAGAGACGACCTTCACAGAAGAAAATGTCAAAAAGGCATATGGAGGTCAGTTGACCATTTTGCATAAAATTGGAATTACGGACGCGACGCATAAGTAGAGGGTTAGACGTTAGAGGGTTAGACTGGTAGAGGGTATTTAGTATTTAGTATTTAGTAAGGAAGAGAAATTTGGCGAGTGAAGCAGATAAACCGGCAATTTAAAAGAGCAAGTTTAAGCCAATTCGGGCGTTGGCATTTTTGTTAGCGTAAGGATCGAAAGCAGCTAATATGTTGTCTGTTAATCCATACAATTGAATCGGCCCTAATTTTGCCGAGAAGTTAATCCCAAAATTATCATAGGTGTTATTTCGAATAGAATAAACTGCTCCGAGACTAAGGATTTTTGCAAATCGTTTTTGAGCAGATATAGCAACAGAAGAACTTGTATTTTCTCTTACCGTTTCCGTATACCAAAGTCCCGCTATCGTCAAAGATTCATTTAAATCATAGCTTGCACTCAAGTAAGTTTTTGCATTCAATTTCGTAGAATAATTATCATTGCTTTCATCAAAATTCAGAATCTGATCAAAGGTATCTAAGGTTCCAGCGAAAGAAAGATCTCCGTCTTGTAAAACTTCAACCAAATCAATTCCGTCATATTGAAAGGATTTATTGCTGCTGTAATTTGTCACATTATCGGTCCAATTAATTTGCCCAACATCTACTATACTTGCTGCAATACTCAACTTCTCTATTGGTTTGAAAACCAAACCTAAATCAAATGCGAATCCCAGATTTTGTGTAAATATTTTGGAAGTACTGTAACTGCTTAATCCATTGTTTAATTCAAAATCAAAACTGCTTAGATCGTTGATGGAAAGAAACGAAGAGGTATTGATTCTAAAGTCCGTATTTAAGGTAAGTTGGTAAACATCATCATCTGTAAAAAGAGAAATCTTGTTTCGCTCGGTTGATGCATCTCCAATGCCGGTTAATACTTTTCCTTTGACTCCAATACTCAACTTGGGAAGTTGGACAGCTGCTCCAATTACAAATTCATTATAGGCAAAGGAATGAAACTCAGGTCCGACATTTAGGGTTTCTCCGACATATGCGCCATTGCCATTAAAGACGAATTTTGCGAGGTCTTCAGGGTAAGTAAAATAGGTATTGAACTTTATTCCGTGAGCGACATTGAATCGAAATTTTTTCAGCCCAAAAGCGACGTTAAAAGTTTCTATTTCTATATTGGTTTGAATTGAATTATTGTCCGTAAGATTGTTTAAAATCTTTTCTTTGTCTAGGATATTTTGACCTGCTGCATTCGTAGTTACTAAATCGTTTAAAACTAGTGGCTCAGATGCTACATTAAAATAAAAGGAAGGCAAACCGATTGTCAATTTCGTTTCGGTCAATAATGCGGGATTCGTTTTGTTGGATTGCCAAACGTTTTGCATAAAATGCAAGCCCAATTCTTCTTGCGAAAAAGCAGTTTGCAAAAACAAAACAGTTATACAGAAAACACCAAGGTATCGATGTATCATTTTATTACAGGAAGTTTATATCAGACTTTTTTAATTAATTTTTCACCCCTACTTTCATCCCCATCCGAATAGCAACTCCTTGATCGGCAAGAACTTTAACAGAGGTCTCTCCATTATTAATGGTTGAAAAACTGGCTTTTACAATGATATTATCTGATTCTTTAATTCTATCAAATCGTGCTCCTTCCAAAGGAACAAAGGTTGTTTTCTTATTCACTTCTTGCGCATTGCCCACTCCATCTACTTCTGCTCCCTCAATAAGAGTGGAGGTATTTTCAAAAAGGGAATCTATAATTGAGCCATCTGCTTTCATAAAATAAAATTGCATACCGATATCCAATGCCAATTCGTTTTCAGCGATCACTTTAAACTCGGCATATTCAAAATTATTGTATTCAGAAAAATCTATTGAAACGGTATCAAAGACTTCGAACCCTTTTGCTTTTCCATAGAACGGCAAAACAATTTCTAACTGAAATCGGAAGAAACTTGTATCGGTTAAAAAGCCACGAATAGTCGTATCCATATCTGGGTTTGCCAAAGCATCAATGTCATAATCAAATGCAATTGGTCCCGCGCCTAAAATCTCTTGGATATTGGAATTGTCTTTATCGAAAGAAAAGAAAGTTTCTGCAACTTCTCCTACCTCTGACAAAGTTGGATAATTGAAATAAATCCCATTTCCAGCAGCAACAAATTCACTGTCCAATGCCAGCGTATCAGAGTTGACTGTAATGATATTCGCAATATTTGTCAATGACCGAACAGGGAAACCAAAGGCATTAAAAACCGTTACATTGATTTGCGGTTCTTCAAAATAAATATCTCCTTCTGCCCAATTTTCGAAAAAGTCGATTTCAATTAAATCTCTTTCAAATTCGTAAAGTGAATTTCCAAGATAACCTTCCATGTAACTGGCTTCCATTTCTTGAAAGAATAAGCTAAATGATTTCAATGTATCTCGGAAAGCTCCGTTGTCGCGAAGTGCATAATAGTTTATTTCAAAAGAACCATCTACAGGTGCAATAGTATATCCTGTCAGATCGACTGCACCGCTCGTTTCAAAAATGGTCCAAGGTGTACCAGTCCAAACATGGCTTTTCTCCCATCTCAATATTTGTCCGTTTAAAGTAGCGGATGGTATAGTGACAACAACTGTAATATCTTCTTCATAGTCCGCTTCATAGCCCCATGTTATTGAGCCTGATTTTAATTCAGCAATATCAATTTGGAGCCCATTTGGGAATTCAAAAGGGATGGCAGATAAGGTATCAGGAATTGGTATGAGCGCGCCATTTAATTGTGAAATGGCCTCAAAAATTTCAGTACTGGTTCTGCCTTCTATATTTCCTAGAAAATTGAGCGTAATTAAGCCATCTGGATCGATGGTGAAGTAATCCTGGTTTTCAAGGTTGTTCATTAATTCCCCAATTGTTGTCTTGGTATTGACAAGAGGGATTGCATATTCCGCGTCAAAATCAGAGACTTGAACCTCATCAAATTTTTTGCAGGAAGAATTGCAGAATACAAGAACGAAACAAAGCAGTATAAATATTAATTTGTTCATTTGAACATGGTTTTCCGAGGTTTATAACAGCGGACTTCGATTTATTATTATCTT
>CALIAG010000344.1 GCA_938041325.1 uncultured Saprospiraceae bacterium
CATTTATTTCTAATATAAATTAAAAGATATAGGATTCAAGATTACGGAAAATCACAATGATTAAGAACAAGCTTTAACTACTTGACAGCGATATCCGCAAACTTTGTTACCCAATAGACTAAATTAAGACTCACGAAGCTAAGAATTATTTTCTTTATTCGCTTTTAACCGTTTATCTTTGTAGAAACCAAACATAGCCCCAAAAAATGGAGCTAACGATAGATAAAGAGAAATACAAATCTGTGATTTTAAAAATATAAAGGGAATCCTAATTTACGATCTCAATATAACGGAAATAGTATTTAATTTTATAATAGTATGATGAGTTTCATAGTAAAGATTAGGATGGGCCTTATTCATTTTAGTATGAACGAAGCGTACTCTGAATGAAATGAAGAGCGGAGTGTAAACTCCGGCGGAGAGAACCTCGAAGAGGGTGGGCTAGCCATTGAAAACACGTTAAGAACCAAATACTGTATGAGCTTAACAAATATTGGACGTTAAGACTATCGGGTTTGACCTACAATTTTATTAAAACGAAAAAGAATAGAGCGAGTTTATTTGGTTTAGTGTTTCGATTTTTTTGGAACGTAAAAAAATGAATACAGCCTTGACTTTTTGTTACTTTTTCGTCAAGGAAAAAGTAGAAATAAATTAAAGACATGAAAAAATGTGACTTACTTTTTTTGATTTTAGTTCTCTTTGCCTTCGGTTGTTCCGATGACGACTCACCAATGGATTGTGGAGATTTAGAATGTGGTGAAAATATAGATGCAGGGCAATTAGAAATAGATTTTAACTCAAACTTCGCATATGGATATCCCGGCGCTGTTGAAGTCGTTTTTATAAATGATCAAGGAGAAGAACTATGGTTTGCAAATGATGGAACAGAGGAGGAACTCGCATCTTTAAGCTATTTGAATTGTGCAAACTCTTGCTCTTCTAGCCAAACTTCTTTGGGTACCAATATTGAAACTTTGACCAGGCGCTCTGGAGATATGGAATTTACTTATACCATTAAAGTTGGAATAATTGGAGAAGTGATAGGAGAAGAACCTTTCTTTTTTGATTATGTAGATGTCATAAATCAAGGAACTTTTGTTAGAGTGTTTTTGCAAAATAGGAGAGACCGCGAGGTGGATGAATCTAGAGTAAATATCTTTACTTCTTTTAACGAAGAATTTGAATTGAATGGAAGAACATTCCAAGATGTATATTCTTCAATGGAAGGAGGTTCTGAACTTCATTATAATTTTGTTCATGGAGTGATTGGTTTTCGCAACAACCCAACAGAACCATTATGGGTTTTTGATCGTACAGAATAAGTCAAACCTATAAAGGTCGATCATGATTTAAAGAAGACAATGACTAGTTCATGCTTAAAATAATATTCTGAAAATCTGAACAACATCATAGTCCATCAATTAATCATTCTGAATCATAGTTCTGATCACAACACATTCAATGCATCAAAACACCTTTTTCAAAGACCTTAAAGTAATAGAACTCGCCTCCGTATTAGCAGGTCCCGCTGTAGGAATGTTTTTTGCTGAATTGGGCGCAAAGGTAATTAAGGTAGAAAATAAAACAACAGGTGGTGATGTAACTAGAAAATGGCGTTTACCTGTAGAAAAAAAAGATGCAGAATTCTCCGCTTATTACTGCTCAGTCAATTGGAACAAAGAAATCGTATTCTTAGATCTAAAAAGTAAAAATGACCTAGATCAACTTTACGAAATGGTCAAGGATGCAGATGTAGTCATTGCCAATTTTAATGTTTCGAAAGCTGCAAAAATGGGAGTAGATTATGCTCAGCTTTCAGAATTGAATCCAAGATTAATATATGCCCAACTGACCGCATTTGGTAAACAAGATACAAGTCCTGCCTTCGATATTGTTCTACAAGCAGAAGCTGGATTTTTATATATGTGTGGTGAAGCAGATAGGCAACCCGTCCGGATGCCCGTAGCTTTAATAGATCTGTTGTCGGCTCATCAATTAAAAGAAGGAATTTTATTAGCATTAATGGACCGAATGAAAACCAATAAAGGAAGTTTGGTTGAAACGTCTCTTTATGAATCTGCAGTTTCCTCATTGGCCAATCAGGCAACAAATTATTTAATGGCAGATCACATCCCACAACCCATGGGAACCATGCATCCCAATATTGCACCTTATGGAGATGTTTTCTATACAAAAGATGAAAAGCCCGTAGTTCTAGCTGTCGGTACGGATAGACAGTTTGTGAATCTTTGCAAGGTCTTAAAATGTTCATTTGACAAAGAGCCCAATTTTGAAACAAACGCCAACAGAGTTAAAAATAGAAAAGACTTAAAAGATAAATTGGAAAGTTATATTTTAAACTTTACCAGAGACGATTTATTATTACAGTTAAAAGAAAACGCAGTTCCAGCAGGGGCGATCAGAAATATGGCGGAAGTCTTTGAAAAAGAACTGGCCCAGCAAATGGTCTTGAGCTCAAAAATGCCAGATGGAACTTTGTCCAAGAGGGTTAAAACAGTTGCATTCAATTGGACACCCAATGATAAAACCTAGGACGAAAAAAGCAGAATAATTACTTAAGTCCATTTACTTCTTATCTTTATAATAAATATCATCCACGAAAAGACTTTTTCTTAACTTCAAGTCTAATATCTTTTTCATTATCAAAACAAATTCGAAAAGTACTAAATACTAAATACTAAATACTAAAAGTCTAACGTCTAACCATCTAACATCTAATAAACAACACTTGCTTACAAACATCTCACATACTCTAATTCTCACTTTCATTTTCCTGCTTTTGACTTGGAACAATGGTCAAGCTACGCATATTGTGGGAGGAGAAATGCGTTACAAATGTTTAGGTGATAATGAATATGAAATCAATCTGACTATTTTTAGAGATTGTTTCAACGGAAGTCCGCAGGCACTTTTTGACGACCCAGCAGCTATTGGGATTTACGATGCGCAAGGCTTATTGGTAGATAGCCTTTTTATTCCATTAATGAATAATGATACGCTTGATCCCATCTTATCTTCTGAGTGCTTTTTAGTTCCTCCAGATGTTTGTGTACATACCACGACATATAGTTCTACCGTTACCTTACCTCCAATAATAGGTGGATATCAGTTGATCTATCAAAGGTGCTGTAGAAATCAAACACTGAATAATATTGTAGATCCTTTGGATACAGGTGCTACGTATGGAGTTGGCATTTCGGAAAAAGCTTTGTTGGAATGCAATAACAGCCCAGTTTTTAATGCCTGGCCACCTATTTATATTTGTGTCAATGAACCCATCTCTTTTGATCAATCGGCATTTGATCTAGACGGGGATTCTATAGTGTACAGACTTTGTACCCCATTATCAGGTGCCAATCCCACTCGTCCTCAACCTCAGCCATGGGCACAGACTATTCCAGAAGAAGTAGTATGGGTAAATCCACCGTATAATGAATCCAATATGTTGAATGGTTTAGGACTTGGAAATGTTTTAACCATTAATTCAGAAACAGGCTTACTCACAGGAACACCAAATACGGTAGGACAATTTGTGGTAGGAATCTGCCTTGAAGAATATAGAGATGGGCAACTGATTTCCACTGTCCGTAGAGACTTTCAATACAATGTTGGAGTATGCGGAGAGACGATATCCTCTTTTTTCTCACCCGAAATAGTTTGCGACGGTTTTGACGTTTTGTTCGTCAATCAAAGTGAAAACGCAGGAAATTTCATTTGGATGGTAGAAGATTTGCAAAACCCTGATGACCCGATCTCTTTTCAAGAGAGCTTTAATTTCAATTGGATATTTCCCGCTTTAGGAGATTATGAAGTGACCTTGATTGCAGAGCCAGGGGCAGTCTGTGTGGATACATTTAGTCAAATAATTTCTATTGAAACACTGACTTTAGAACCCGCTTTCGAAGTTGACTTTGTGGATTGTTCGGATAGCTTGACAATCAATGTAATTGATCAATCTGTGGATCCGCAAAATGGGATTGTAAATTGGCAATGGATTTTGACAGATGAAGATGGGGCTGTGACAGATACTTCCAGTATGCAAAACCCTTCTTTTAATATTTTAGCGACAGGGGAATATGAATTAACTTTATTGGCGACTTCCGGAAATGGTTGTATCGCAGAATTGAATCAAGTATTTCCGGCTCAGCTTATTGAATTAAACCTACTACCAGATTCTACGATTATATGTTTGGGCGATTCTGTTGCTTTGAATCCTCCAGGAAACGAATCCTATACTTATGAATGGTTTCCTAATTTAGAGATTGATGACAACACATCAGCAAATCCATCTGTAAGTCCTTCAGCAACGAGAACTTATTTTGTAACCGTAACAGATGCAGAAAACTTTTGTCAAATAGAACGTTCAGTAACCATTATTCTTCCAGAGTTGGTTGATATTTCCGCACCGCCTGATACGACCACTTGCGAACCAACGCTTAACCTAACTGCTGTAAGTGATTTAGCCCAAGTTTTTGTGTGGGCTTTAGATGACGAATTTGAGAACGTAATTGTAGAAAATGAAGAAGTAGAAGTCACTCCTTTAGGGGCCGTTAACTATTATGTATTGGGGCGAGACGTATACGGTTGTATCGCTGTAGATAGTATTTTGGTCGTTGGAAATGGGGTGAATGTGAATATCGAAAATCCAGTACTTTGTCCTGGAGAAGAAGCTTCCATAGAAGCAGAGAATTTAGATCCAGACGATACTCTTACTTTTCTTTGGTCTCCTGATTCTTTGCTGACTTCTTTAAACGATTTATCTACCATTACAAGCCAACCAACCGAATCCGGGATCTGGACAATTTATGTCGAGTTAGAAAATCAATTAAATTGTACCCTTTTAGACTCGGCTATCATAACCGTTTTGGACACCACACCTCAAGCTCAATTTGTATCCGCGATTCAATGTGCTGATTTTACTGTCAGTTTTGAAAATACAAGCATCAATGCGCCCTTTTATATTTGGAACTTTGGTGACCCTTTAACTACATCAGATACCTCTACCGTTTCAAATCCTTTTTATACCTATCCCGGAGAAGGAACCTACAACGTAACATTGACGCTCAACCAAGATTTGAATTGCCCAGATACTTTTACACAACAAATAACAATTGTTGATTCCAATATAGATATTGATTTTGAATTCGATTATGAATCCTGTTTTGCAGATTCCAGTATTCTTATTCAGTTTACAAACACTTCCCAAAATTCGCAATCCACTTTCACAGAATTTTTATGGACTTTCAGCAATGGAACAGAATCTACAGAAAGCAATCCTTTGATTGAAGTAAGCGAAAATGGAGATTTTTTTGCAAACCTTACGGTTACTTCTGATGACGGTTGTATAGATCAATATGAGCAAAGGTTAGATATTGAAATTCCTACTTTTAATTTTCTGGAAAATTATACGGCTTGCGCTTTTACTCCAACGCCTCTAGTTTTTAATGCACCTTCAGATTATAACTATGAATGGTCGCCTTCAGAATTTGTTACTAATCAAGGTCCACCTTGGCCAACCGTTATTTTAAGTGAAACAACTTTGTTTACAGTTGAAGTCAACGCCATCAGTTCTGACACTTGTTCTTTTACAAGAGAAGTTTTAGTTACTGTTCCAGAATCTATAGATTACATGGTTTCCGAAGATTTAACCAATTGCGGACAACCTGTTTATATAGAAGCAGAAAGTGAAGATGCAACCGCTTTTCAATGGTCCTTAAATGATCAGTTTTTTCCATCAATCTCGACAGAATCTCTGATCGAGGTTTCTGCACTTTTTGATAGAACTTTCTTCGTGGAAATTACAGACTCGATCGGTTGTACCCAATTAGACAGTGTGAAAATATTTAGCAATGCAGTTAATGTAAGTTTACCAGACTTTACCCTTTGTGTTGGAGATACGATCACAATTGCTGCACAAAATTTAGATGAGGAGGATGTCTTAAATTATCAATGGAGTCCCAACGCTACGATTCTATCCGGATTAGATATGGAATCTATTAGAGTAAACGCTGATCAAAGTCAAACCTATGAAGTTCAAGTCTCTAATCAATTTGCTTGCACCGCGACTGCACAATCCCGCTTATCGATTTTTGACTTTATGCCCAATCTAAATGTTTTTGCAGATCCAGATACCATTTTACAAGGGGAATCAACAACTCTAATCGCGGAAGATTTGCCTGGCTTTGAATACCTTTGGTCTCCTTCAGAAACACTAGAAAATCCAAATAATTCTAGCACGTTTGCAAGTCCTCTGGAATCAACTATTTACCAATTGAATATTGAAAATGAAGATGGTTGCAGCAATCGTTTCAGTGTTCCAATAATTGTCCTCCTACCGATTTGTGAAGAACCCTATATCTTTTTCCCCAATGCATTTACGCCAAACAACGATGGTGAAAATGATGAGCTTACAGTAATTGGAAATTTTATCGATGAGGTTTATTTCGCAATCTACAATCGTTGGGGACAAATGGTTTTTGAATCGAATTCGATCAACGATGCTTGGGATGGAACGCATAATGGAGAAGTCCTAGAACCAGATGTTTTTGGATATTATCTAACCGTAAGATGTTTGAATGGACAAGAGTTCAAAAAGCAGGGCAATGTTTCTTTGCTGAGATGACAATAAGGTTTGATTATTCATTGCTTCGTCCTAGTTTTAAACCTCTTAATCTATAAAATAATTTTATTTGATGTTGTTGATCTAGTTTCATGTGTCAGAAAAATCAAAATGTCACATGGAAAAAGCAATACCCGCTCCAAAACGAATCGATATCATTGATGCCCTCCGAGGCTTTGCACTTGCAGGAATTGTAATAGTTCACTTTGTTGAGCAATATACTGCTGCTCCACCTGCCGAAGGGATAATGAATAATGCGGTTGAAATGGTCGATCAAATTATAATGGGATTGATTTACTTTTTTTTAATGGGTAAGTTTTTTGCATTATTTTCAGTTCTCTTTGGCCTTAGTTTTTATATCCAATGGAAAGGAGCAAAGTCTAAAAACATTAATTTCAATAAACACTTTCTCCTTAGAATGTTGATCCTATTTGTGATAGGATATATCCATTCCCTTTTTTATAGGGGAGATATCCTGACAATTTATGCGATGATCGGAATCTTTCTGCCCTTATTTCAAAATGTAAAACCTAAACATTTATTGATTCTTATTGGAGTCGTTTTTATTGGTTTTTTTCGATCAATCGTTTTCATCATCTTCGGTTCAGCCCCAATTTTTGGAGGGAATCCAATGGATTTTGCTTCACCAGAATTATTGTCTTATTACACAACTCTACGGGATGGAAGCCTGATGGATGTTTTTAGAACAAATGCAGTGGATGGGCATTTGATGAAAATGGAATTCCAAGTGGGTTTAACAGGAAGATTGTATTTGACTTTTGCCTATTTTTTATTAGGAATATGGTTAGGACATAAACGCTTTTTTGAAACGCTAACTGACAACAAACCTTTATTGAAAAAGATAATAGGGTTTGGAGTTGGAGGTATAGTTTTGTTTACTGTTCTTACCGGGGCTTCTTTTACTTTAGCAGGTGAAAATCCAATGGATTCATGGCTTGGAATGATTGGTTTGACAATGCTCGATTTAACCAATTTGTCTATGACTCTTTTAATCATCGCCTCCTTTTGTTTAATCTGGATGAAGAAAGAACGGACAGGTTCTATGCTGGCCTCTTACGGACGGATGGCATTGACAAATTACTTCATGCAAACTATAATCGGTACAGCTATTTACTATGGATATGGCTTAGGAACCTTAGGCACTATTACAAATAGATGGACACTAGTGATCGCAATTCTTGTTATCTTTTTACAAATGATTTTTAGTCATTGGTGGTTACAAAGATTTCGTTTTGGTCCGCTGGAATGGTTGTGGAGGTCATTGAATTATGGAAAGCTTCAAACTTTTAGAAAGGAATAGGTTTAATTTATAAACCTAAGACCTTATTGAATGATGTCGATCAAATACAATTTAATTTTCGCCTATAAAACTTACCACAAAAAAATAGAAAAATCTGTTCCCAGACTGGCTTGAGATAAACGTAAAATGTTTTTCTAACTGCATGTATATATGCCGTTGAAAAAGACAATTAAATTTTTCGAAAAGTATTCCAGAAAATTATTTTTCTACCTCAACTTCAGTGCCCGCATTCGCCTGCTCAGTCATTTCTTTCGAAACAGCACTTTTGACAACTCTGATAAAAGTTTTTGTATCAATTTGAAGTGTTACAATATCACCTTCAATTTTATTTACACGACCTAATATTCCGGCCATAGTAACTACCTCATCTCCCTTTTCCAATCCAGTGATAAAGTTGGCTTGTTCCTTCTGCTTTTTTTGCTGAGGCCTCATAAAGAAAAAGTAGATCACAATGATAATCCCAATCATTGGCAACATCTGAATAATCGAAGATGCTCCACCTGATGCCTGCAATAAAATCAATTCAATATTTTCCATCATAGTATTTATTATAAAAACAAAAACTCTAATTTAATAGAATTCCAAAAAAAAATAATATTTTAAATTAAACTCTAATTCGCTAGTTTTTGTCTCCGACAAAGATACGTCACTTTACTTCGTACCTCAAATCCCCGCATTTTTTTAACCAAGGTTTTCGAAAACGGTCAACCAAAAGAAGCACAGTATTCGAAAACCGAAAGAAACACGCTTTTCGAAAAAGGGTAAGAACATGATTTATAAAATGACAAAATAACAAGATGATCAAGATGCACTGTTTCGTATCATCCTGTCCATCATAAAAATCTTATAAATCCTGTTCAAACAAAAAAAGAAACAATCTATTCGAAAACCGTCAACCAAAAGAAACACAGTATTCGAAAACCGAAAGAATCACGTCCTCCCGAAAACCGTTTTAATCCTCAACCCACCCCGCTAAATAAATCTTCGTCTCCGTAGGATAAGTATTCGCAGTTATATAAACAGGTTTGTTATTCTGGTTCTTTTTTCCGGCAGTATTAAAACGCACTTTAATCTCTCCATCCTCTCCTGGCTCTATAGGTTCTTCTGGCCATTTTGGAACGGTACACCCACAAGTTGATCTAGCATTGGTGATTAACAATGGAACTAGGCCTTCGTTTCGAAACTTAAAAGTATGACTTACCACATCGCCTTGTTTCACACGCCCATAATCATACGTTGTTTCTTTAAAAACCATTTTTGCTACATTTATGGTATCCAATGGTTTATCAGAAGAAATTGGATTTCGAATTATATCAGAAATCCCTCCACCTGTCCTAATTTCCTCCACCGACTTTTCATTCCTTGAATTCTCAGCTTCATCATTTTGACAACTCAAAACGAAAAACAATCCAAAGCATAGAAATATAATTTTCCTCAACATAATATCCAAAATTCATTTTCTTTCTAAAAGCCTAATCATGGACTTCATTTTTAAACAACTTCTAAGGGACAAATGTAGGGCTTTTTCATCAATTTGTCTAAATTTGCACACCGCTTAGGAACATAAGTTGAAAGAAAGGTGGAGAATTATATTTTCTCAAATAATCTTGAAAAACAAAGACTTATTCCTAGCTACTTTGATTGTTTTTAACAGTGAGTAAAGGAAAAAGAAACGCCAATACTTATGAAGTTTTTGTTTCTAACGTCCTTAAATACTTAAACCAGCACAAAATGAAGCACAAGTATAACTATGGTATTATTGGCAATTGTTCCTACTTGGCTTTGGTCGATGATAAAGCCAATATTGGATGGATGTGTTGGCCTCGGTTTGACAGCTCATTTGTTTTTGGCACTTTGCTGGATGATGAAAAAGGAGGCGAATTTTCAATTACTCCTGAATGGGAGACCTATGAAAGCCAGCAAAAGTATATTCCAAATACCAATATTTTAGAAACGACTTTTCATTGTGAAGATGGAAAATATAAAGTGGTTGATATCGCCCCAAGATTTCACCAATTCGATCGTTTTTACAAACCTTTAATGTTAATAAGGAAAATTGTTCCTTTAGAAGGTAGACCTCGAATTAAAGTAAAATGCAACCCTCGAGGGCAATATGGAGAAATAATTCCGACAAAAGATTTTGGCAGTAGCCACATACGATATGGTGGTTTGGAGGCACAACTCCGCTTGACAACAGATATATCTTTGAGTTTTGTAGACAACGAACAAGCCTTTGTGCTCAATGAAACCAAATATATTATAATGACTTGGGGGGTGCCTTTAGAAGGACCCTTGCAAGAAACCGCCGAGACCTTTTTAGAAAAAACTAGAAATTATTGGTGGACTTGGGTCAAAAATACGTCAACAGAACATTTTCATCAAGATGCGGTCATCCGTTCTGCTTTGACACTCAAGCTTCATCAATATCAAGACACCGGAGCAATCATTGCCGCTGCAACTACAAGTTTGCCAGAATTTCCGGGCAGTACACGGAATTGGGATTATCGATTTTGTTGGATGAGAGATGCGCATTATACTTTGAAAGCATTGAATGATTTAGGCCATTTTGGAATATTGGAATCTTATGCAAACTTTATTGAAAATATAGTTTTAAATGCAAATGATCGTTTTCATCCATTATATCCTATAACCATTGATAGAGTACCCACTGAAAAAATTCTCCCTTTAAAAGGATACAAAGGGGAACGACCGGTCCGAATTGGAAATCAAGCATACGAGCACATTCAAAATGATGTCTACGGGCAAGTGTTGGTAACGTTACTACCACTATTCACAGACGTCCGTTTGGCCAATACGAAATCGAACGAAAGCCTTGAAAATTTGATTTGGCATTGCTTGAAGATGATTGAAGCGACGATGAACGAACCAGATAATGGACTTTGGGAATTTAGAGGGACTTCTCAACTTCATTCCTATACTTTCTTATTCCATTGGGCAGGAGCAAATGCTGCAAAGAAGGTGGCAATTTCGATTGAAGACAAAGCGATGCAGGAGCTTGCAGAAAAAATGATACAAGCTTCTTCAGATATGATAGAATCCTGTTATGATGAAGAAAGAGGCGTCTATACCCAAGCACAAGGAAATCCTAACTTAGATGCTTCTTTATTGCAACTCATCAATATGGGCTATTTAGATCCTAAAAGTGAAAAAGCCAAAAAGCACCTAAAAGTTTTAGAAGATGCTTTGAGAACAGAGACCGGATTGTTTTATAGATACAAACACGTTGATGATTTTGGAGAACCAGAATCAACATTTTTGATTTGTGCATTTTGGTATGTAGAAGCTTTGGCTAGAATGTATAGGGTAGAAGAGGCTATTGAGATTTTTGAAAAATTGATCAAGCATTCGAATCACCTAGGCTTATTGAGCGAAGACGTTCATGAATCTACAGGATCTCAATACGGAAATTTCCCGCAAACATACAGTCATGTAGGTTTAATTAATGCAGCATTTATTATTTCGAAAAAATTAGATCGACAAGTTTTTATTTAATAATCTAAATGGCTAAAATTATATTCTCTAGTTGGAAGACAAACGACTTTTGAACTTGAAATCGGTCCAAATCGTTCTAACTGCCAGCTCCAAGAGCGAACCTTGTAAAGGACTAAATCATTATTGTTCACAAGCACCAGAGAAGCGAAATCTTTATAGCCAATTGTAATTTATAGCATTAAGCTCCGTAGGAGCGAAATCTTTAAAGCAACAATTTGTAGGTTGAAATAAAGCTCAAGAGAAGCGAAATCTTTATAGCCAATTGTTATTTATAGAAAAAAGCTCCGTAGGTTCGAAATCTTTAAAGCAACAATTTGTCGGTTGAAATAAAGCTCCAGAGGAGCGAAATCTTTATAGCCAATTGTTATTTACAGAATAAAGCTCCGTAGGTGCGAAATCTTTATAAGACTAAATCAGAATTGTTCACAAGCTCTAGAGAAGCGAAACGTTTAAAACCAATAAACCTTAAAATTTTATAACCTTAAAACATGAAAATCTTCCTTATCGGTTACATGGGATCTGGTAAAAGCCACACGGGAAAAGAACTTGCAAAGCTTCTTAACTTCCAATTTATTGATCTAGA
>CALIAG010000345.1 GCA_938041325.1 uncultured Saprospiraceae bacterium
ATGACAATCGTCCCTTTTTTCATCAACTTTCTGATCTTCTCTATTTCACCATAAGTTTGAAAAGAACGGGAAATATTGTGTTTGGAATTGTAAAGTCTTTTGAAGTTTCTGTTTGCTGCAGTATTCAATAATCTGTTGAAAAAAGCGGTCAGAAATTTTCTGGCAAAAAGGAATGTCTTTTTACTAAATGTGCCGACAATCTCTTCTGCATATAGATCTATAATAGATTCTAATATAATTTTATTGGAGGCTTTGGCTTCTGCATTTTCTTTGTCAAGTGACCGTTTCACCAAAGCATTTTGAGTCTTCCTCCAGAATTGCATTTCGTTGGGAGGATCAACTTTCCAGGGTTCTTCTTTTATCCGTGCTCTTTCCTTGTAAATGGTTGCTGCAATTAAATCAGTCTGGGCATCGGCGCTTTTTTCCATATACCGTTCCAGTACAAAAGCTTTGAGTTCTTTTATAAAAGCTTCCCTATCATTACTAAGCTTATTTATCGGCCAGTCATCAATTTCTTTAATGACATGCTCGTAAACTTTCAATTCTTCCTGAATGGTATTTTTAACCAAAATTTAGTCGATTTTACTGTTAACAGAGCCAATTAACTCTAATAGCTCTTCTCTCCCCGACACTCCGACAGATGAAGTTACGAAATGTTGCGGCAGCTCCTCCCAAGATTCTAATAATTTCGCCTCGAATTTTTCTATGTTCTCCTTTATCCTCATTGGCTTTGCTTTATCAGACTTAGTATAAACGATACAAAAGGGAACGTTATTTTCAGCCATCCAGTCGATAAATTCAAGATCAATTTTTTGAGGTTCAATAGAACAATCTACTAAAATAAAGGCACAAGCGAGTGATTCTCGTTTTTTAAGGAAAACTTCTATCATCCTACCCCACTTTGCTCTTTGACTTTTAGACCTTACGGCATAACCATATCCAGGCAAATCTACTAAGTGCCAAGTATCATCAATAAGGTAGTAGTTCAAATATTGCGTCTTTCCAGGGGTTTTGGATACTCGTGCTAAGTCTTTGCGCTGAGTAACCATATTTATAAGCGAAGACTTTCCAACATTTGATCTTCCGATAAATGCATATTCGGGTAAGGTGCTTTCCGGACATTTTGCCTCGTTGGGAAAGGAACCTATATATGTCGATTTGTGTATTTCCATAATTTAAAAGAGGCGCAAAGTTAACGAAAATTGTTAGAGAAATACTAAATCCGCCTACTGAGGGTTAATAATTCGTTAATTGGAAAAAAATTATAATGTTTTAAATATTGTTAGTCGTTTATTGATATATATTTCCTGGAACAACCATATAAAAAAACAACAATTATGAAAAAGTTATTTTTTATTGTCTTAGTCAGTTTATTTGCTCTTCAAAGCAGTATTGCTCAAGTGAAATTAGGAATTCGTGCAGGGGTGAGTACAAGTGATATTCAACCAGAACAATTACTTATAACAAACAAGCAGAAGGTAGAAACGTTCAAACTTGCGGTAAATGATGCTAATTACGGAATTCATTTGGGTCTCTTTGCTCAGGCAAAACTAGGTGGTTTTTTCATCCAACCTGAAGTTCTTTTCAATTCTAATAGTGTTGATTTTCAAGTAACAGATTTGACAGACTTGAATACTTTAGAAACTATTCGACGAGAAAGTTATCAATATCTAGACTTCCCAATTATGGCAGGTGTTAAATTGGGTCCTTTGCGTTTGCAAGGTGGTCCAGTAGGACATTTGTATGTAAACAGTAGCTCGGACCTCTTCGATTTGCAGGGATACGAGCAAAATTTTAAGAAGATGAGTTGGGGATACCAGGCAGGTGTCGGATTGGATTTATGGAAAATAATTCTCGATGTAAAGTATGAAGGAGGATTTCAAAAGTTTGGAGATCACATCGTATTTGATGATACCAATTATAACTTTAATGGAAGTGATGGACGCGTAGTTTTTAGCGTCGGCGTCACGTTTTAGAAATGAAATAAGAAAGAATATACATACACCAAGTTAAAAGTCTTTGCTTTATAAGTAAAGGCTTTTTTCTTTTCTAGGATACTGTAACACGTGGATCCAGATAAGCATAAAGGACATCAACTAAAATGTTTATCAATACGAAAATAGATGCGGTAAAGAGTACTGCTCCCAATACAACGGGTATGTCATAGGTCAGCATAGCATTTACTGTAAGTTGTCCAAGACCATTAAACCTAAAAACGTTTTCTACAAAGAAGGCTCCTGCTAATAAAGATGCAAACCAACCGGAAATTGCTGTGGTCACAGGGTTCATTGCATTTCTTAAAGCATGCTTAAAAACTACTTTAAATTTCGACAATCCTTTTGCTTTTGCAGTTCTAATAAAGTCTTGTGATAAAACATCCAACATTGCGGATCTTGTCAACTGGGTAATAATCGCTACAGGTCGAATGCCCAAAGCGATGGCAGGAAGAATCAGGTTTTTCCAAAAATATCTTTCGTCTCCTAAATCGTCCAAATCAAAAATTGCTCCCTGCGTTTCAAGTCCGGTATAGTCGTGCAATAGATATCCAAAAACCAATGCAAGGATCATTGCTGATACATAACTAGGTACGGAAAACCCTATCACAGATAAGACTACAGCGCTATTATCAAAAAGGGAATTGGGTTTTAAAGAAGCCATAACGCCAAGTGGAATACCAATGAGCATCGCAATCCCAATGGCTGAGAATGCCAAAATGATTGTCTTAGGAATGGCTTCCCTCAAAACTGCAGAAACAGATCTTCCTGTTTGAAAAGATTCACGGAGATAAGGCCACTTTAGAACCATTTTACTCTCTGAAAAAGTAAGTAGTGATAGGTATTCATACGGTAATTCCTGTTCATCGGCTATTTTTATTTTAGATAGCGGAGAAAGATCATTCAAGTAGGATCCAAGTTGCACATATAAAGGTTGATCTAATCCAAGCTTTTCTCTTTTAGCTTCAACCGTTTTAGCATCTGATCTTTGACCAAATGTCAGTCTCGCTGGATCTACAGGAGCTAGATAAATTACTGATGAAATCAAGATAATCACGAGCACCAATACAAAGAATCCATAAAAGAGTTTACGCAATAAAAACGCTATCATTCCAAGAGATATATTTGACGAAGCCATTCGTTAAAATCAGTTTTACTGAATAGCTTCGCCAATAAGTTTGCTTATTTAAAAATAGTATTGATCGGATTATCCT
>CALIAG010000346.1 GCA_938041325.1 uncultured Saprospiraceae bacterium
TCAGATAGGTAGGATTGTATTCAAATAGCAAGCTGACTTTTAGAAAGGATTTGTATAGAATAGTAAATAAACTACCGAATCGAATCGTTTATTGTTTGAGATCCAAAATCTTCATAAATTTTTTAGCATGAAATACTTACCCCTAACTTTCCTTTCCTTGTTTTCAATTCTAGTTTTTTTCAGCTGTGAATTGGATAGTAGTAATCAGCAATCCGATCCTTCTTCTACCACTGTGCCTGCTCAGGTACCTGGAAGTTCGGAAAAAAAATCTGCTGAAGATAAGGTTATGCAATCTATGGCGTCCGTTGAAATCGCTGCTCAAAATCTCAGTACAAGTACTTTTGATAAACAAATGGAGGAAGCCAAAGCGAATGAGGCCGACTGGATCAAGTCTCCAATTTTGACTGCTCTAAAATTCACTGGTGAGCGTATGGATTCTCGAAATTTAAACATTGATGTTAAAAGTTTGACGGGTGGAGAATCGATTACGAAAGTCTTGGTGACCATCATTCAAGATGGATTTATGGATGATTCTGTAAGCGGGGATGTCACCTTTCTTCGTATGGCAAAAGTAGCAGGAACTTGGGAAATTGTCAGTGCAAAAAAAGCTTGGAAATGTTGGAAGAATCGTGGGCATGAAGATTATAGTACGGAGCCTTGTGGGTAGTGGGATTTTTAATCACAATTACAATTGGAAACAGAGGATTAACAAAAGGATAAGTCGGATTATCTTTTGTTGATAAAGACTACCACATCATCAGCTGCTTCAAAACATAAGCCCCAATCAATACCAAACTGTACCCATAAAACACAGTCGTATTGGTATAAGCACCAAATGAAATATCCTCTTTCCTTTTTAAATAAATTACATAAAATACTTTTTCAAAAAGAAAGGCAATTGCTGTAGCAAGGGCGATTCCAGGCATGCCCCACAATTTTACAAACAGAAAACTAAGAATGACATTGATCGCCAACTCAACCAAGGAAGTATACCACAAAAGGCTTGTCTTTTTCAATGCAATAAGAACGGAATGCGGAAAAAGTAATCGGCTTATTATAACCAATAAATAGACATCAAAAACAGCTGCACTTTCGCTGAAGGCTTCGGAAAAAACCAAAGGATACAAATACTGACTTAGGACCAATAAAACAATGGAAATCGGAAACAGAATATGCATCAACTTTGTAGACTTTTCTTTTAAGCTTTTTAAAGACGCATTACTCTTAGCAACCAATTCTGGAATCATTGAAGCACTTAAGGCTGCAGCCAATGCCGTTGCTAATGGAAGTTCTCGCGCACCATATTTAAACACCGCAAATAAGGCATCGCTTTTATAATACCAACCTACCAACCAATTGTCAAACAATAATGCGAAACCCGCTATCAAAGCGTAAGCAATCAATGGCAAAGAAAGATGGAGGTAGTTTTTTAGTTTTGAAAATTCGAAATTAATTTGTCCATAACCAGAGACAACTATCAGCGCCCAAAGATGCTTTAATCCTGCTAAGGCAATCAATCCCCAAAAACTATACACTAAATCAAATCCCAAAAATATAGGAAAGGTAAAAACCAGAAATTGCATGCTAAAAATGGCAATCCCCCACCCCATTATAGCATTCCCTTTGTCGTGCAAAAGGTAGTAATATTCCACTAAAAAAGTTGGAATATTCAACAACAGAAATAGTAAGAACAAATGGAAAAATTGTAATTCTTCCTGCCCAGCCAATAACGGGATCAAGAAACCTTTACCAATAAATAAAATAGAAAAAACAAGAATGGAAAGCAGGCAAAAGAGCAAGTATACTTGAAAAAGAAATGGTCTTTTATCCGCTTCTGGAAGAGAAGGAAACTCAGAAAGCATTCCTTGAATCAAGCCATTTACCCAAAAATAAGTAAAGCTACCGCCTAGGAATAATAGCAACTCGTAATTGCCAATTTGAGCTGTAGTCAAACTGCTCTTTGCCAAAAAAATACTAATCAATATGACACATCCCTGGCGAAATACCTGGAATGCTTGGAGCGCTTTTGATTTAGAAATTTGTATGGACAAATTATGGTATAAAAGTTTTTATGCTTGGCTAGTCAACTCTTCCTCAGTTTCTATAAATTCAACTCCATACTCCTTCAACTCTTCTATAACGGGATCATAAACAGACTTCATCACAGGAATATTTACTCCTGTTGTTTTGATCTTTCCTTGCATGACAAGTTTTACAAAAATCCCCATCGGCACACCGACCAATTTAGCCATTGCAGTATCTTGAGAATCATTGCCTTTTAAGACCAAGGTAGAAGTCAACAGTTTTGACTCACCATTCAACTCATATTCAAACTCATGTTGCATGATGATCATGTCTTTGTCTTCCTCACTCAATTGCCATTTTTCCAAAAGCAAATGTTCCAACATCAACGCTGGTGTAGCTTGATGAATTTTAATTTTGCGTTTGCTAAACAAGCCTAACCATTCCAACTTAGTCATCACTTCAGAACCAATTTCTTCTCCAAGAAAATCTGCTGTACGTTCCTTGATCGTTCCGCCTTTACCAGCAGGCAAATAAGCATCCATGATGCTGTTGTAGGTCATATTCTGCGACTCAAGAATTGGATACGAACCATCTGTCAATCCAATTTTCACCAAAGCATTCCAAGCTTTACAGAACCCTTTATGTCGAATCGTTCCACGCAAGATATTTGGGATATCACTCAAACCGTACACATCTCTATATAAAAGCGAATCTCGGTTTGCATAAACTTCGTATTCCCCCATTCCTTTAATATCTACCAATCGATAATACTCAAACAAACGGTTATAAGGAATGTATTTGTATCTGCCATTTTCCAAATATTGAGCCGTGCCTTGTCCTGCTAAAACCACGTTGCGAGGATTCCAAGTAAATTTATAATTCCATGGATTGTCATCGCTTTCTGGAGCAATCAATCCACCGGTGTAAGAGCGAAAAGCGGTCAACTTGCCTCCTTTAGCCTTAATCTCATCAATCTTTTGCATTGCGGACATATGGTCGATCCCAGGATCCAGTCCCATTTCTCCCATAAATATCAATTCTCTATTTCGAGCTTCGTCTCCTAACCTGTACATTTCTTTCGAAACATATGATGCAGTAATTAAATGCTTCTTCAAGCGAATGCAATCCTGTGCGACTTC
>CALIAG010000347.1 GCA_938041325.1 uncultured Saprospiraceae bacterium
TAATATATGACCATATACCGCGGCACGCGGTAAGGTAAACAAGGTCGATCGACTTCAATGTTCTTACATTACTTATATGGTGCAATATAAAATGTATCTTAATTTGTTTAACTAAACAGCAGCTTTCTTTCTAGCTTGTGCTGCGTGAATTACTTTTTTAATTCCATTGACTACATCCACAAGTGCTTCATCCATGTCATCCCATTTGGTAACGGGCAATGCATTTCTAGGAAGCCCTTGAAGCTTTGCAAAATCGGTTTGTAGCCAATCGCAAGGTTTCATGATGATCGGTACGATTAGCGCAGAACGTTCCTCGTGTCTTTCCATAGAACGTTTTATTTCTACATCATAAATGTAGGTGGAGGCCAAAAATTTTGGAGTCACCAATAATAAAATAATGTCCGCAGCTTCTAGCTCGGCTTTGATACTTGCATCCCACTCAGTCGCAGGGTCAATATCACGATCATTCCAAACCTCAACAGCTTTATGTCTTTTTACCATTGCTAAATGGACGTCCAATTCTTCTCTTAACTCTTCATCCTTGTGAGCATAGGAAGTAAATACTTTTACAGGAATATTTTCGTCAAACATCTTTTATTCTTTTTACCAATTTAATAACAAGGATTTATACAACTTCTTTGATCAAGTCAAAAGCTTTAGGGAAATGCGAATCCAAGACTTGTTTGTTTGCTGCCTTGATTCCTATCTCATTGAGCACAAAACGATTTTCAGCGGCTGACATTTCTCGAAGTTCTTGCCAATTTAGATCTGACATACCAATATCAGCAAGTGCATCATCACTTAGCATTGCATCATATCTCAAGTAATGTAAGGCAGGTTTTTCAGTCAAAAGATCGTCTTCTAAGTTACCAATTTCAGTATCAATTTGAACTGCGTTTGGAGATTTAGAAATATATTGCAACATCATTTGGTTCAAATCTTTTGCATCCTTCATCATGAGGTTTACAACATCGGCTGCCCAATCCCAAAGCCTGTTATCTGTTACATTTTCTACTGTTTCTTTATGAATCCATTTCCCTGTACCGATAGAAACGAGCATTAAATTTTCAGCTCCTTTATCCCAGTGAAAAGGATACCCTTTTAATGTGGCCATCAAAAAAAGCATCAATGCAGGATTGTTGTGCATGCTTACTCCGCCATCGACAAAGGCACCCATTTCTCCTCCACCAACGTCAATTTCTTCCGGTTCGAAATAGGTAGGAGCAGCGGTACTGGCTCTGATGGCATTTCTTAAAAGAATATCTTTGTTGTAATCAAAAAACTTTCCGTCAGGATGATTGATGAGTGGCCAAGTACTACCAGTATCTGCTCTTTTGGTAACAATGCATAAACCCGTTTTGATTTTATCGCTTGCAAGAGTCATCTCTCCAAAAATATTTTCTAATTCTTTTCGAAGATGATCGATTTTGAACTTGGCATTTAATCTTTTTAGCAAGCCTGTTTTTTGTGAAAAAATCTTTCCACCTAATTTTAAATACAATTGTTTAATCTCAGCAGCGGACATCCCTATTGCAAGACCAGATGCAATAATTGCTCCGGTACTGGTCCCTCCGATCAAGTCAAAATAATCACATAATCTGAGGTTTGGACTTTGATATCTTTCGCGAAGCATTGTTTCAATTTTCTCTAAATAGCCAATCGTTAAGGCACCGCGTATACCTCCACCGTCTAGCGCGAGCATGCGCTTAGGTCCGGAAGAAGAAAGTTTGTTTTTTAAGGAAGTCATTTTAATGTTTTTTGGATTTAATTAGAAGCCACTACTTGACCGGAAGAGTTCACGTATTCCAGCCAAGAGCTATTTTCATTTTCTAGAATTGATTCAATTCTTTCAGCAAGTGTTTGTACATCTCCATTGCTTTTGTATGGACCACTTTTAGTTTTAAATAAGTATTCTTCTCTCTTTAATTGTTCAGCAGTCTTTCTGTAATTGGACCAGTTTTCTTGAAAACTATAAACCTGTTGAATGCCTTCTATAATGGCTATGCCAACGCCTAAAAGTCCAACGGTAATCGTAATAGGAAATCCAAATTTTTCGATGAGTCCACTGAGAAACGGAATAGATACAGACATTAGAATAACCAATACCTTAAGGCGTTTATACCATCTTTGATTATAGGCACTTTTAGTTTCAAAATAAGCAAGTTGATCTTGCAGGCGAGATTTTAAATAGTCTTCTTCATTCATGATTTGGAGTTTTGGTAGTTTGTCATAGTAGTACTTCTTTGGATACTTTTAGAAACGACCAATATTATATTCCAGAGAATCGATCGATTTTCTAATTTTTAAATATAACAATATTCTATGATATAAAGTAATAGGACAAAATTAATTAGAGAGAATGTAATCGTCGAATTTGAAAGTTTTGTTGAGGGAAGCTCACTAAATTAAAAGAAGTTTTTATGGCTTAGTCACCAGACTAATGGATAAGAATAACATCACCTGACTCTATTATATTTAATCCCTCTTCAAAGTCTAAATAATAAGTTATTTGCCATGCATACATTCCTTCTGTTGGAAACTTGTTTTTAATTCTACCATCCCAGCCTTTTTCAGGATCATTGGTTTGAAATACAATTTCTCCCCAGCGATTAAAAATTTGAAAATTGTAATTAGAAATTTCATAAATGGAAAAAATACCTGGGATCAATTCATCATTTATACCATCATTATTTGGAGAAAAAATGTTTGGGACATAGAGCTCCGCTTTGCATGGAAATTCTACGACTTCTAAAGAAATGGGAATACTAACACATGGTAAAATGAATTCAAGATTATAGATGCCTTCTTCAGTGATCAAACGCTCGGCCCCTGTGAAGCCATCGGACCAAACATAAGTACCTTTGTCCGAATAAGTAGGATCTACAAAATCACTCAAGACAATTTTCCCTCCACCTGGGCAAATAGAACTCGTCGTATCAATGAATCTAGGCAATTCTAATAATTTCACTGCATCAACACCATGACCCGAGAAAAAAACCAAACCGGAGTTGTCTTCTTCTATACAATCTGCATCAGGATTTATTTGAAAATTATTTCCGCTGATGGCAATATGCTTTTCATTCCCTTCTGCTTCAAAACAATCCCAGTATGGATTCCATTGATTGTTTTTAAAATCAGGGGCATCAGAACTCTGGTCGTAAAGTCGAACCTTTGAATTGTCAAAAATGCCAGTTGTGAAAAAGTCAAATCCAATCTGTGTGGTTTCACTGTAAATGGAAATAGGTTCATCAGAGAAACGAACTTCCAAATAACGACCAAATGAATCACAATCTCCTTCAGGAGTATCAGGAGTTTCTCTAATGTCGTAATTCAATGTTGCCATTTCAAAATAATAGAAATGATCTGCTTGTAAAATTTTGGTCAATTCTGTAGCGATTCCTTCAGCAATAAAATAACCATTTGCAGTTCGCACAGATTCGAGCGAGATGTAACCAATTCCACGATAAGGCAAAATATTGGGATTCAATGCGACAATGGAAGCAATTATGTTCGGATCCAAAGGACAATTAGTATTCAGTAAATAAGCATCAGAGCCAGTAGCATACCAAGTTGGAGTAAGCTCAATGCTGTTGATATCATTATCTGGGCATTCAATTTCATCAAAACTGGGATCTAAAATTAAATTTTGACCCAATAAGTCAGATTTATTGACTAGAGATAAGAAACAAATAATTGAATAAAGGAAATATTTGAAAGACATAGCTTCATGGGATTAATGGAATGCAGTTTTGCTAAGATACCAAAAAAGTAAAATGATTAGGTATAAGCAATCCTCAAAACCTTGGGTTTTAGTTCTCAATTTAGAAAAGAGAGGCTAGATGGAATTAAAGTAATAAACTGGGATTAATGGACTTTAAGAAAGAGCGTTTTGTGCTTTTTTACCTTAGAAATAGGGGAAGAATAGGGTGTTTAAATAGAGATTGCCAATGAAAACCTTTGGTGATGATTATTGAGAAATGGTTTCTTATTCAAAAAAGTAGTAAATTTATTATGAGATAAAATGAACCGTACAAAGGAAAATACTTCAACGAAAGTGTTTTTTTGATAATTTTCAATCAAAATTGTACAGACTAGACTTTATACTAAACCATTTGGCAAAGGTCTATTAAACATACTACTATGGAAAGTTTAAATTCAGCTTCTGCTTCATTGAGCCAAAGTGATATGACCAAATTGTTCATACCATATATAAAGGACTTTGGAAAACACTACATCAAAAGTAAAAGAGTTTTGGCAAGAAAAGCGGTGGTAGGAGAGTCAATCCAAACCATAACTGATGATGGTGTAGAAACCCAAAATAAAGCAGAGGAAGGAGATTATGTCATTAAAAATCAGACAAAAGCTGGAGAACAGTATATAATTAGTGGAAAGAAATTTCAAAAAAGATATGAATTTGATTTTGAAATGGAAGGCGATTATGATACTTATACTTCAATTGGTACTGTTTGGGGAATAGAAATCACAAAAGAAATTCTTAAACAGTTTAAACTAGCCAATGAATTTTATTTTGTGGCAGCTTGGGGGCAAAACATGGTCGTAAAGGAAAATGATTATATTGTTACTCAGGAAGATTTTAATGAAGTTTACAGAATCGCCCGAAAAGAATTTTTTGAAACATATAGCCCCAATGGTTGGTAAAAAACCATGCTTTCAACGCTTTACCAATGGAAAACGAAGCCATCTCCGTATTTATCTCTTACTCATCAGCAGACAAAAGTTACAAGGATAGACTGAAAATAGCCCTCGAACCGCTTGAAAGAAACGGGGTTTTGAAAGCTTGGGACGAGTCAGATATTATTGCTGGTTCTGTTCACTCTGATGAACTACTGGATAAAATTTCAAAAACAGATTTACTACTTTTCTTATTGAGCCCGGATTATTTAGCATCTCAGAAGGCTTTCAGCTTGGAGGTAAAAACGGCTATCGAAAGGCATCAAGATCCAAATGACACGGTAAAGATCATTCCTATCATAACAAGGTTTTGCGATTGGGCAGAAACCGACTTTAAGATATTTACCGCATTGCCTAACAACGGTAAACCGATAAACAGTTGGCCTGATCCGGACGAAGCATACCTTCAAATTTCTAATGAGATTAAGAAAACCATAAATGGCCCTGTAGAAAACACTTTAACTGAGTCGCAACATGCGTATAATCAGGAAGTTAACACCATTGGTCAATTCAAAGAATTAATCTCTGAAGGCCAAACCAAAAAGGCACTCCGCCATATGATGGAATACGCCAAAAGCAAAGATGAAGATTTCTATAACCAGCTAATTCTACTTTCGGGGAGATTTAATTCTCTTGATAAGAAATTGAGGTCTGGGATTTTAAATGAATCTGATGCAAATGTTGAACAGTCTAGAATCAATTATGCTTTATTGTCTGTAATGGACGATTTTGAATAGTCCTATCTTTTATGTTTTTTAAAACACTGATTTACAGCGCCTTAAAGATCACATCCCCTTTTGTTAATATGTTTAGTTCATCTGGTATAATTATTGCCTATTCAATATTATAGGTATATAATAATTTTATATATCAAATGTAACCCAAAGTGCTAAACAATTACTAACAAATAGGCATCCCCTCAAGTAACTTTAATCATATTTCACATTGATCATATTAAGAGAATGATATAAGGTTATTACTTGTGCATGCGAAAAAGTAAACAGAGAATCCTCAATGAAGGAAAAGTTTACCAAATCACCACACCTAAATTCTATGTCAACTCTTTCTAAAAGAGTAAGGGCCAGCTTATATCCTACCCCAACTATATTCTCATCAGCCTTATTCTCATTAATTTTCATTTTTCAAATTCCGAATTCTCTTTATTTTTCAAAAATATTTGAGTCGTTTTCTTCTTTATTAAATTATGATAAAGTATTGGAAACCAAAGAGATAAAAAGTGATATTGCATTTGTTGCAAACCCATTTTCTGCTCCTTTTATTTTTCAAAATGAGACATTCGATGAATTTCAATCTTCGATCTTAGAACAAGGAGCAAATCCATCTCCAAATGCTCTTGAACAAGAAACATTTAAGAATGGAATTAATGATGATTTTGAAGGGGCTCTTGACCTAGAAGATTCGGTTTGTGAGCCAACTATAGTACTAACTTCGAATCAACCAGTTTGTGTTGGACAGACGATAGAATTGTTTGAAAGCGGAGGTGAAGCTGTTGGTTGGTCTTGGATAGGACCGAATACTTTTCTTTCTACAGATCAAAATCCAGAAATTATTAATGCAACTAGCCTGATGGCAGGTGATTATCATCTAACTGCAACAAGTTCTTCAAATTGTACTTCCACGGCTTCAATTGAAATAAAGATATTAGACTTACCCGTTGTAACACTTTCTTTACCTGATGACACGGATTGTATTTCAAATAACACATTAGCTTTGAGTGGGGGAATTCCAGCAGGTGGAATTTTTAGCGGAACCGGAGTAGTTGGATCAAATTTCGATGCTTCTGCCGCAGGTATTGGAACACATACAATAACGTACACTTATTCTGATGCAAGTGGTTGTGAAGACAGTGCAACACAAGATATAGAAGTGTTTGCATTACCAGAGGTTAAATTAGAACTACTTGACACAGAAGATTGCGTATCAAACAATACCTTAGCGTTAAGTGGTGGCAATCCATCCAGTGGAATTTATAGTGGAACCGGAGTAGTCGGATCAAATTTCGATGCTTCCGCAGCTGGAATTGGAACACATACAATAACGTACACTTATTCTGATGCGAATGGTTGTGAAAACAGCGCAACGCAAGACATAGAAGTATTTGGTTTACCAGTAGTAACGCTAGTACTCCCTGACACAGAAGATTGTATTTCAAACAATACCTTAGCCTTAAGCGGTGGCAGTCCATCCAGCGGAATCTACAGCGGAACTGGTGTAGTCGGATCAAATTTCGATGCCTCCGCAGCTGGAATTGGAACGCATACAATAACGTACACATATTCTGATGCAAATGGTTGTGAAAACAGCGCGACGCAAGACATAGAAGTATTCGGTTTACCCGTAGTAACGCTAGCACTCCCTGATACAGAAGATTGCATATCAAACAATACCTTAGCCTTAAGTGGTGGCAGTCCATCGGGCGGAATCTATAGCGGAACCGGAGTAGTCGGATCAAATTTCGATGCTTCCGCAGCTGGAATTGGAACACATACAATAACGTACACTTATTCTGATGCAAATGGTTGCGAAAGTAGCGCAACGCAAGATATAGAAGTATACTCAAGTCCGGCAGTAACCTTGGTACTTCCTGACACAGAAGATTGTGTTACGAACAATACCTTAGCGTTAAGTGGTGGTAGTCCTTCCGGTGGTACGTATAGTGGGCTCGGAGTAAGCGGGTTAAATTTTGATGCCTCCACAGCTGGGGTAGGGACTCATACAATTACCTATACTTTTTCAGATGCAAATAATTGCGAAAACAGCTCAACAGAAGATATAATAGTACATCTTGAACCTACTGCTAACTTTGTTTTAGGTACAAAAAATACATGCGAATCTAATGCAACTACTTTAATAACTGGTGGATCCCCAGCTGGAGGAGTCTATTCAGGCTCCGGTGTTTCAGGAACAAACTTTGATGCAACAGTCGCAGGACCGGGAACACATTCTATTGATTACACTTATACGGACTCCAATGGATGTACAGATGTTGCAACTGATATGATTACAGTTCACGCTGATCCAACAGTCACATTAGACCTACCTCAAGATAGCATATGTTTAGATGGAACTTTCCCTTTAAGCGGTGGTATGCCGTTTACAGGAACATACTCAGGCGATGGTGTGATTGGTAACAACTTTGAAGCTTCGGTTGCAGGAATTGGAGTTCACACTATAACCTATACTTATGTCGAATGGACAGGCTGCACTTATACAGCAACAGATCAAATTGAAGTACTAGGTTTGCCGAATGTATCTTTGGATTTACCTATAAAATTAGCATGCTTAACCAATAATTCTGTTGCACTTTCAGGTGGATTACCTGTAGGTGGGACTTATTCTGGAATAGGAGTTATAGGTACTAATTTTGACCCTTCAGCAACATGGGCTGCTAAACATCCAATAACATATACTTACGCTGATGCTTTTGGTTGTACCAACTCAATGACTGACACGATTGAGGTTTTTGCTGCGCCATCCATAGGTTTGGTAGACGCTAGACCAACCTCCGTTTGTGCAGGGAATGATGGGTTTATAATCATTCAAGGAAATAGTGGAACAGGAAACTTTGAATATCAAATTGATGGAGGAGTTTGGCAATCAAATGATACAATAAAAAATTTAGAGGCAGGTTCGTATAACATTAATATAAGAAATGACAATGGGACTTGTGAAGTGCCTTACACTTCAAATCCAGTTCAAGTATTGGATCCTTCTCCCCCTGTTGCTCAAATTAATTTACCATTAGGGAATTTTTGTATGGGAGCACAAACACCTTTTTCTGCTTCAGATGCAGGAATAGGAGCTATTTATGAATGGGATTTTGGTGTTGATGCAACTCCATCAACAGCGCTTGGATTAGGAATACATAATGTTTCCTACTCGTCTGCAGGAGACAAAACGATCTCCTTAACTGTTACATTAAATAATTGCGTCTCAACTAGAATTGAAAACTTTAAAGTTCCGGAACTTCCGGAGATTAATGCAATTGTATCAGACCCTCTTTGTGCAGATGATGCAAATGGAAGCATCGAAATAGATGTATCCGGTGGTTCTCCTGGATATACCTATTCTTGGAGTAATGGCAGTAGCTCAGATGATATAGAAGGACTTATAGCAGGAGATTATACAATAGTTGTCTCGGATCAAAGTGGTTGTTCTGTCACTCAAACTTATACTCTTACAGAACCAGTTGCACTTAATATTGATCCTGTAGTAACAAATGCACAATGTAACGGTGGGCCTACTGGATCTATAAATTTAGATGTCGGCTCTACAGGTGGAACACCTGGCTATACCTACATCTGGAGCGATATGGGAATAGAAGCACTTTATCCTTTTGAGAATAGTGCGCAAGATACTTCTGGAAATTTTCATCATCCTTCTCCCTTAAGCGGTGCGGAAGAATATTCAGCAACTAGTGCTGAAGGAAATGCTTCTTTTGATTTCAATAATAGTACCCGAATAACTTATGATGGATTTGCAGTAACTCCAAACACTGCGAGTGTATTTATGTGGATTAACCCTAATGATTTACTTGGAAATGAAATATTGTTTGAACAAGGCAACAGTGTATTTGGTTGGGCAATGCGATTAGAAGATGATAAATTGCAAGGGGTAACTAGAGAATTACTTTTTCCAACTTACGCAACTGAAATTACTTTAGATCCTCTAGATGGACCATGGTACCATGTTGGAATGGTATATAAT